>JABFRY010000205.1 GCA_013140955.1 Acidobacteriota bacterium | reverse complement strand
TCTTGAGGCCGGGCGCGTGGGCTTCCCAGTCGGCGTGGCCGAAGTAGGCGTGGCTCGCACCGGTGGCCACGATGAGGAAGTCGTAGGCCAGACGGGAGCCGTCCTCGAGCGTCACGTGCCGGGCGGCCAAGTCCACCGAGACCGCGTCGGCAAGCAGCACGCGGACGTTGCGCGCCCCGCGGATGATCCAGCGGATCGGCGAGGCGATGTCTCCGGGCGACAAGGTCGCCGTGGCCACCTGATACAACAGGGGCTGGAACACGTGATGGTTGCGGCGGTCGAGCAGGGTGACGTGCACACCCGCGTGCGCCAGGGCGCGGGCGGCCGAGAGTCCTCCGAATCCCCCGCCGATCACGACGACCTCGGGTGGCATGCTCCGCACTGTACTACGCACGTCTCCGCGACCCTGGGCCGCGCAGGGCTCAGACGCTGGGCTAGACTGGTCCATGGCTCAGTCCCCACGCACCCCCGCCGACGCTCACGCCGATGGTCACACCGTCGCCACCGTGTGCACCCTCGACTGCCCCGACTCGTGCAGCCTCGCGGTCACCGTGCACGAGGGACGCGTCACCACCATCGACGGCTCCACCCGCAACCCCGTCACCGGCGGTTTCATCTGCGCCAAGGTGCGCCGGTTCGGCGAGCGCGTGTACGGCGCGGAGCGGCTGCTGAGGCCCGGCATCCGGGCCGGCCGCAAGGGGGACGGCCACTTCACCCCCGCCACGTGGGACGAGGCCCTGGCGCTGGTGGCCGCCCGCCTCACGGAGGCGCGCGACACCTGGGGCGGCGAAAGCATCCTGCCCTTCTCGTACGGCGGCTCCAACGGCCTGCTGACGCAGGATACGAGCGACGCCACCCTGTTCCGCCGCCTGGGTGCATCCCGCCTCGCGCGCACGGTATGCGCCGCCCCGACCGGCGCCGCCAGCCAGGCGCTGTACGGGCGGATGCCGTCGGTGGCGTTCGAGGACTATCCCGAGGCCCGCCTCATCGTGCTGTGGGGCGTCAACCCGTCCGCCTCCGGCGTCCATCTGGTCCCCTACGTCCGGGAGGCGCAACGCGCCGGGGCGCGCCTGATCGTGGTGGACCCGCGGACCACGCCGCTTGCGCGTCACGCCGATGTCCACCTGGCCGTCAGGCCGGGCACCGACCTGCCCGTGGCCCTGGCCTTCCACCGGTTCCTGTTCGAGGAAGGCCGAGCCGACACGGCGTTCCTGGCCACGCACACACGCGGCGCCGAGCAGCTCAGGGCGCGCGCCGAACCCTGGACCTTCGACCGCGCCGCGGCCGTGTCCGGCGTTCCGGCCGACCGGCTCCGCGAGGCGGCGGAGCTCTACGCGGCATCCTCCCCGGCGGTGATCCGCTGCGGGTGGGGCCAGGAGCGCAACCGCAACGGCGGCAACGCGACGACGGCCATCCTCGCCCTGCCCGCCGTGGCCGGCAAGTTCGGGGTCAGGGCCGGGGGCTACACGATGAGCAGTTCCTCGGCGTGGGGCATCGAACGCACCTGGCTCACCGACCAGGAGCCGCCGACGCGTCTGGTGAACATGAACCAGCTGGGCAGGGCGCTGACCGAATACGACGCCCCGCCGGTGAAGGTCCTGTTCGTCTACAACGCCAACCCGGCTGCGACGATTCCAGACCAGGTGCGCGTGATGGGCGGACTGGAGCGCGAGGACCTCTTCACGGTGGTCTTCGAACAGGTCATGACGGACACGGCCCGGTACGCCGACGTGGTCCTGCCGGCCACCACCTTTCTCGAGCACTACGACCTCGCGCGCGCCTACGGCCCGATCAGCCTCCAGCTGGCGCAGCCCGCCATCGAACCGGTGGGCGAGGCGCGCCCAAACGCCGACGTCTTTGCGGCCCTCCTCGATGCCACGGGCCTGACGCGCGCGGGCGACAGCGCTGGCGAACTGGACGGACTGATGCACGTGCTGGCGGCGTTGCCGGCGTCGGCCGGCGCCGACCTGCGGGACGGGGGCCGCGCCGTACCCCCCTGGAACGGGCGCCCCATCCAGTTCGTGGACGTGCATCCACGCACGGTGGACGGGAAGGTGGACCTCTTTCCGGACGCGCTGGACCGGGAGGCCCCACGGGGCCTGTACGCCTACCAGCCGGACCCGTCAACGGAGGCGCATCCGCTGGCCCTGATCTCACCGGCCAGCGAGCGCAGCATCTCCTCCACGCTGGCGGAGCTGCCCCGCCCCACCGTGAGGCTGGAGATGCACGTCGATGACGCCGGGGCGAGGGGGCTTGCGGATGGAGATCAGGTGCGGGTCTTCAACGCACTGGGCGAGGTGCGGTGTCCGGTGGTGATCAGCAGCGCCGTCCGGGTGGGCACCGTCAGCCTGCCGAAAGGTCTGTGGCGGCGGCATACGGACAACGGCTGGACCGCGACGGCCCTCGTGCCCGATACGCTCACCGATCTGGGCGGGGGCGCCTGCTTCAACGACGCCCGCGTGCAGGTGGAGAAGATCGCCGGCGACTGACACCGCGACCCGGACCGCCTGGGGCGTGTCCGGGTCACGATGCGCTGTGTGCAGCGTCGGGCGCGACTAGATCGCCGAGCGTTCGTCCACGCCCGTGCCGTCGGACTGCGGGAGACGTCCCCGCCCTCCCCGGCTGATC
>JABFRY010000055.1 GCA_013140955.1 Acidobacteriota bacterium | reverse complement strand
CGAGGTCGCGCGCGCCTATCAGCGCACCGGACTCCACGCGGTCGGCAGCGAGACCTCGGCCGGGTGGAGCGCCCTGGTGTTCCAGGCCTCCTGGTAGCGGGCGGTGATATCTGCGATGGCGCCCGAGGCCACACGACATTCCACATGACAGCTCACACGACAACGGAGAGCATCCGATGAGAGCAATGCGCATTCACGAGTACGGTGGCCCGGACGTCCTGCGCGACGACGACGTGCCGGAGCCCGCGCCGGGGGCGGGACAGGCGCTCGTGGCCGTGGAGGCGTCCGGCCTCAACTTCATCGACGTCTACCAGCGCACCGGCGCCTACCCGGTGCCGCTGCCCGCGACGCTTGGCCTCGAAGGGGCCGGCACCGTGGTGGGTGTGGGTGCGGGCGTGACGGGGGTGGCTCCCGGCGACCGCGTGGCGTGGACCGGCGTGCCGGGCGCCTATGCGGACAGCGCCGTGGTGCCCGCCAACAGGCTCGTTCCGCTGCCAGACGGGGTCACGGCGCGGCAGGGCGCCGCCATCATGCTGCAGGGCATGACCGCCCACTACCTGGCCACCGATACCTACGCGTTGCAGCCCGGGGACACGTGCCTCGTGCACGCCGGAGCAGGGGGCGTGGGCCTGCTGCTCACCCAGATGGCCCGCCTGCGCGGGGCGCGGGTCATCACCACGGTGTCCACGCCCGCCAAAGCCGACCTTTCGCGGGCGGCCGGGGCCAGCGACGTGGTGCTCTACACGCAGGACGACGTCGAGGCCGCCGTGAAGGGGCTCACCGGCAACCGCGGTGTGCAGGTGGTGTACGACTCGGTGGGACGCGCTACCTTCGACAAGAGTCTCAACTGCCTCGCGCCACGCGGCATGATGGTGCTGTTCGGCCAGGCCAGCGGCCCCGTGCCGCCGTTCGACCTCCAGGTGCTGGCCGCCCGCGGGTCGCTGTTCATCACCCGGCCCACGCTCAATACCTACATTGCCAGCGACGCGGACCTGCGGCGCCGCGCCGACGACCTCTTCCGCTGGGTGGGCGAGGGCACCCTCCGCCTGCGCACCGAGCACGAGTACCCGCTCGCGAAGGTGGCCGACGCTCACCGCGCGCTCGAGGCGCGGGAGACCACGGGGAAGGTCCTGCTGATTCCCTGACGTGCCGGCGTCCACGGTTCGTGGCACTATGCGGTGGCGATGGACAGACGGGGCAAACGCTCCGACAACGACTCTGAGGTGTCTATGCAGTGTTCGACACGACACGTGGTGATGCTTGGCCTGGCGGGTGTGATGGCGTGGCTGTGGCCCGCCCTGGCCGTGGCTCACGACCATCCGGAGAAGCACACGCATCTCACGATGACGAACCAGCCGCGCACGGCCATGTCGTGGTACCGGGATATCGTGTACGACCGGACGTATGCAGACCCGGACCGCGTCAGCCTGGATATCTACGTGCCAGACCCCGTGCGCGAGCGGATGCCGGTGGTGCTGTTCGTGCACGGGGGCGGCTTCAGAAGCTCCGACAAGGCCTACTACAAGGACCTTGGCAGCAAGCCCGACTGGCTCACGCGCGACATGGGCGCCATCTTCATCCCCATGAACTTCAGGTTCCTGCCCGATGGGGGGTACCCCAACAGCGTGCAGGACGTGGCGAACGCCCTGGCGTGGATTCACGACAACATCGCCGCCTACGGCGGCGACCCGGAGCGGATTGTCGTGCTCGCGCATGCGACCGGCATCTTTTCCGGTGGTCTCGCGGTGACCGACGAACAGTTCCTGCGCAAGGCCGGGAAGAGCCTCGACCTGGTGAAGGGCTTCATCGGTGTCGATGGCGGCTTCTTCGACGTGACGTCCGGCGGCGGGTTCATGCGCAACCTGCTGCCCTCGGCGACCCCGGAGCAGTTGCGGGCGGCCTCGCCCATCCACCAGATTGCGCGGGGCAAGGCCATCCCGCCCGCATTGATCCTGTACGGCGGTCAGGGCGGTGACGTGGGACCGCAGTCGGAGGCCTTTGCCGCCGCCCTCCGCCAGAACGGCTTCATGGGCACGGCCATCGAGATGTTCTCCAAGGATCACTTCACCGTGAACGAGGACATCGGCATCCCGGGAGACGAGACCACGATTGCGGTGGCCCGGTTCCTGCGGTCCATCGGTGTGGGCACCACGCCCGAGGCGCAACCCGCCGGCGGACGGTAGTCCAGCCTCGCGCGGCCACGGGTCACCTGGACCGGATCAATCGCAGGGCGGCGGCGACCAGGTCCGCATTGTCCACAGCGGGTGTGCCGTCGGGGAGGTGTATGACGTCCTCGAGGCCCGTGCGGATGCCGTGGCCTCGCGACAGGGCCCGGTCGGTGACGGCCCAGCACGCCATGCCGTAGCCGTGGTGCACCTGCGGGAGCGCGATGCCCGCGGACAGGACGACGTCTTCCATCGCGGCCGCATGCCGCACGGCCGCCTCCGGGTCCTCGTCGAGCGGCTCGATCAGCACGCGCTGGCACCGCGGCGCCAGGCCCGAGGACACGAAGGCCCGCGCGGCGGCCGTCGTCAGCAGACCCGCCTCGATGCCCACGCCTCGCGAGAGCAGCCGTTCGCACAGCGCCACGATTCCGGGCTCGTCCTGGTTGGCGGTCACGAGGTCGGGCAGGTCGTCCCACGCGCCCACCACACGGAGCCGCGCCTGCGGGTCGCCGATGATCGTGGCCGACGTGGTCAGCGAAATGGGGTGCCCCGGGCAGAGGGCACGAATGGCGCGAAGGACCCTGCCGCAGGCCTCGCCGTCGAGCGTCTCGCGGCCCGCGTCGTCGAACGCGTGCACATGCACGGAGTTCGCGCCGGCATCCATGGCCGCCCGCGCGGCGAGCGCAATCGCCGACGGACTGCGCGGCGCGGCCGGGTGGACGCGGTCGCCATTGAGTGCGGCCTGCAGGAACGTCGTCATGGCTCGGGTGTCCCAACAGGATCGGTGGACTGCAGGGAGCGGGGCTCCGTCACGCAGCGGCTGTGTTCCTTGACCGCACGCGCGGTGCGGAGCATGCCGCGGGCTCACGGTATGGCTCGGCCCGTGCCGGTGTCAAATGCGCCCGACACCGCCTTGACCCACACTGCTTGACCAACACTGCCTTGACCCACCGCCTTGACCGACACTGCCTTGCGGCCTATCGTGAGCGCGGGCCTCGACGGTCGCCACGGAGCAACGCCACGCGCCCGACGTGCGGCAGTTGGACACGCGAGGACAACGAGAGGCACGTGACACCGTCGCGCTGCTGCTGGCCGTGCTCGTGCGCGGCTCGGGGCCGCTGCCGCTGTCGGTGCATGCGGCGACGGCGCCAGCGCGAGGAACGGGTCCGGCCGGCGGCCAGGGGCGAAAGGGGGAACGGTGGTGAGACGGGTGTTGGGTGTCGCGGCCGTCACCGCGGGTCTGTGGGCCATGCAGGGCGACGGCTCCGTCGAAGCACAGCTGCGGACCGCGTGCGCGGATCTCTCGTCGGTTCGGTGGGACAACGGACGGGTGACGTCGGCGCGGCTCGTGCCCGCCGGTCGCTACACGCCCACCTGGACGGCCGAGGCCGCACCGGGCGAGACGCGGCTCAGGGCGCTGCCACCGGAGGCCTACGCCGACCTGCCTGGGTTCTGCGAGGTGAAGGGGGAGGTGCAGACGAGCAGCGCCACGAGCATCCGCTTCGAGGCGTGGCTGCCCGAGACCACCTGGAACCAGGACTTCCGTGCCGATGGATTCGCCTTTTTCGGCGGGACGATGGACCCGGCGACGCTGGCCGCGGCGGTGCGCGACGGGTACGCCACCGCGACGACCGATGCGGGTGGCGACGGCACGGCACGCGCCGCCTTCCTCCTCAACCCGGAGGCGCTCACGGACTGGAACCATCGGGCCTGGCACGAGACGACGGTGAAGGCGAAAGACCTGATTCGCCGGTACTACGGAGGCCCTCCACGCTACTCCTACTGGAACCTCACGGGCGGCGCCACGCGGCAGGGCCTGAAGAACATCGCGCTCTACCCGGAGGACTACGACGGCATTGCCGCGGGTGGCGTGACGAACCATCACTCGCGGTTCACCTTCGCGCAGATGGCCGCCTGGCAGGCCACGCACGCCTCGCCCGACAGCGCGTTCGACCAGGCGGCGCTGCGCACGCTCAACGCCGGCGTCCTCGCCGCCTGCGACCTGAACGACGGTGTGCAGGACTCGCTGCTCCACGACCCGCGTGAGTGTCGCTTCGATCCGCAGACGCTGGTCTGCAGCGACAGTCGCCGCACCGACTGCCTCACGCCCGGGCAGGTGCGCGCGGTCCAGGCCCTCTACGCGCCCGTGCGGCACGCGCGAACGGGAGAGGTGCTCTATCCCGAGCTGCTGCCAGGCGGGGAATGGAACCCGGCGCTCCTCAACCCGAGCCCGGAGCTGCCGGCCGCCGACTTCGCGGCCAACTACTTCAAGTACGTGGTGTTCCGAGACCCCGCGCTCGACTGGGCGAACCGGCGCATCAACTACGACGCCGACGTCGCGCTCGCCGACCGCCCGGAAGTGTCGGCGGTGAACGCCGTCGAAACCGACCTTCGGCCGTTCATCCGCCGCGGTGGGCGCATCCTCTTCTACAACGGCTGGAACGACAACATGTCGCCGCTGTACCCGATCGAGTACTACACACAGGTGGTCGAAACGGCCGGGGCCGACGCCGACAGGGCCGTGCGCCTCTTCATGATCCCCGGCATGGGGCACACGCCGGGAAACGGGAACCGCCCCTACGACCGCACCGCCCCGCCGCCCAACGGCTACGCGTTCGACCCCATGGCCATCCTCACGCGGTGGCGCGAGACGGGACAGGCGCCCGAGCAGTTCACGGTGGAGCACCGGACCAACGGGCAGGTGGACCGGCAGCTCCTGGTGTGTGCCTTCCCGCAGCGCGCGGAGTACCGGGGCCAGGGCGACCCCATGCAGGCCGGCAGCTACGTGTGCCGGACGCCGGGCGGTCTTGCGGGCCGCTGAGACGCGACAGGGCCCTTACTGACCCAGGAGGATTGCTGAGCGCCAGAGTCGTCGGCATATTGCGCGTTCAGTAGATCCCCGTGCAACAGCGCGCTATCGCCGCCCGGCCACCCACGCCGCGATGTCGGCCACTACCGCCCCATCGACATGTCCAGGGGTGCGGTACTCCGCTGGCGAGCTGGCGCCGGATCCGCTCATGAACATGTGATTGAGCGTGGGATACGACACCAGGTGCGTCCCGTCCCCGCGCCCTGCCAGCGCCGCTCGCCACTCCGCGAAGTCGGTCATCGTCACCTGGTAGTCACGTTCGCCCTGCAGGACGAGCAGTGGCATCTTCAGGTCGCGAGCGGCCGTCGGCGGGTGGTAGCCCCTCAGGTCGAGCACGTAGGAGGCCGGGCCGCTGGCCAGCGCACCCGTGAGCGGCGGATCGCCCGGCTTCAGCGTCCGCGCGCGTTGCACCAGCGCTTCGGCGCTGGCGATCTGCTTCGCCTCCTCATCTGAGATGTTCCCGTCGAGCGCGGCGAGATAGCGCACCTGCGAGAGCATGGTGTCCGCGAGCGGGCGCACCGCGCCGGCCAGCACAATCAGGCCTCCGAGCGCCGGGTCCGCAACGCCCATTCGCGGTGCCAGCATGCCGCCCAGGCTGTGGCCGGCGACGAACACACGGTCTGCGCGAACGCCACGGGTCTTCCGCAGCAGCGCCACCGCCGCCAACGCATCGTCTACCGTCTCCTCCTTCACCGTGAAGTCGCTGGCCGTCGCCAGGCGCGCGCGGTGAGTGAGCGTGCGTTTGTCGTAGCGAAGCACGGCAATGCCTCGCGAGGCGAGGCCCCAGGCCAGATCGCGGAATGGACGGTTTGGACCAAGAGTGGCGTCGCGGTCGGACGGGCCCGAGCCGTGCACCAGCACCACGCCGGGGAACGGACCATCGCCGACAGGCATCGACAGGGTGCCACCCAGCGGCCAGCCACCGGCGTCCACGGTGACCTCCGACTCGGTGAAGCGTTCCCGAGCGACGTAGGCCGCTGGCGCGTCGTCCGATGGTGGGAGGGGCGCCGGCCGCATGTTCAGCCCGACCACGCGGTTGTTGTCGTCCCAGGCCACGCTGACCTCGACTGGTCCGGCGGCAAATTCGCACGTCACCACCACCACGCGGATGCCGTCGCGCGACATGGAGCGGGTCCCGGTGACGGCTCGGAAGGCGCCCGCTTGTTGGCGGACGCCCGTGACTGTCTGCTCCAACTGCGGTCGCGACAGGGCCTCCGCCATCCGCTGGTCGAAGCGTCTCGCCAGCGGGGCCGCGTTGCCGGTCAGCAGCTGCTCGACGAGCACGCGCGTCTCTGCGGCCAGCGGGGCCAGCGGGTCCGCCTGAAAGGTCAGCGAGAGGAGGGCCGCCGCGAAGAGGATGTGTCCCATGTCTGCAGTCTACCGACGCCCAGCCGCGCCATTCGGCCGGGACGGTCGAAGTCGCCTCAGCGAATTGCAATGGTGGCCGACCGGGGCTTCAATTGTGCCCGGATGTCCCTTCGCGCGTGCGCGGTGGCCTCGCCCTCTCCGTATTCCGAATCGAAGAACTCAACCGGGACCGCGGGCGTGTCAGACGACCAGGGACGTCCGCTCACGCAGAAGGTGGTGCAAGTCCTCGTGCGGCACGCGGCCCGTCGCGGTCACCCGCGGGTGGTGTCCACATCCTGCGGCACACGTGCCGCTCATGTCTGGCGGTGCGGGGCGCACCGGCGCGCGATTCAGGAACTGGCTGGGCACCAGGACCTGAAGACGACGCAGCGATACATGCACCTGAGTCCGGTGCCGGTTGAAGGGGCGATCCGGCTGCTCGATGCGTCGAGAACAGGCGCAGCCCTACCGCCGGCGGCAGCAGGCGTCGGCAACATGCTGGCAACGGGATCTACCGAGATCGTGAAACCCTCTCGGTAGAACAGGTGAATGGTGGAGGCGGCGGGAGTCGAACCCGCGTCCGAAAGCACGGCCTCGCAGGACTCTACATGCGTGTCCGCTTCTGTTGTCTCGCGCCCGACGTGTGGAAGCGGCCAGAACCGCCAGGCGCCAGACCCGGAAAATCTCGCCCCCGGACGCCGAGCCGCCATCCGGGAACCAGCCTGTTTTATGACATCTGACCCCCAACCACCAGGCGAGGTCAGGGCAGATGCTCACAGCTTAATTAGGCTGCGAGAGCGTACTGAGAATCCGCAGTTAACGGATGTTCCATCAGATTTACGAGTTAATGGTGCTCGGCATGCATCCCACGACTTCGCGCCCCCGTCGAAGCCAATGTCGCCCCCAGGAGGTGGTCGTCGCGCGTGCCCGCCTCCCTGCGGATGCGGGCACCCGATCATTCTAAACGATCGCGTCCTCGCGCGTACCGCCGTGGCCTGGTGCTGATGCGGCCTCAGACGGTGCCGAGACGGTGCTGCGGCGGTGCCGATGTGGCGCTGAGGCGATGCTGAGGCGCGCCTGCCTACGGCGCCAGCAGGCTCTGCCAGTTGACCACCACGGTCATGTTGGTGAGGCCCGGCGCCTCGACGGCATCCACCAGGAAGCGCTGGCCGTCCTGGCTGGCGGCGTAGTGCTGGCGATAGTCCTTGATGCTGCCGGACAGCTCGAAGCGGAAGAGCGGCACGGGGCGGCCGATGCCCAGGTCGTCGCCCCCGGTCACCGGCACCGCCATGAGCGTGTGGTCGGCAGACAGGTAGAAGAGTTCCCGGCCGTCCTGCCGCCACTGTGGCTGCGCGCCGCCGCGGCCGGCCGACACCACCTGCCGCCGACCCGTGCCGGGGAAGGCCTGCACGTACACCTCCCAGCGCCCGGATTCATCAGACGCATAGGCCATCCAGCGGCCATCCGGCGAGATGCGGCCCTGCATCTCGTTGGCCTCCGAGGTGAGATAGGGCATCGGCTGGGCATCGCCGAACCGCGGCAGGAGCCAGAGGTCTTCGCCGGTCTCCGCGCTCGTGGTGCCATAGGTGATGTAGAGGTCGTCGCGCGACCAGTCGTTGATGAACTTCGGGCGGTCGGACTGCAGCAGCGCCTCCTCGGCCGTCGCGTCCCCCAGGCGCGGCCGTACGTAGAGGTCCATCCGGCCGTCGCGGCGACGCGAGGCATAGGCGACCTGCGTGCCGTCGGGGGAGGGCAGGGGCATCGTGCCGTCCGATACGAAGCGGTTGGCGGTGCCGCGGTCCAGGTCGAGCAACCACACGCCGCCCTGCTCGGGGTCGTCGCTCATGCCGACCAGGTAGGAGCCGTCGGGCGAGAGCGTCGGGTTGTGCACGACGGTGGGCGCGTCCACTTCGCCCAGCTCGCGGCCGTTGCGGTCGTACCACACGAGGCGCTCGGCGCCGGTGCGTTCCTCGAACACCACGAGGCC
>JABFRY010000099.1 GCA_013140955.1 Acidobacteriota bacterium | reverse complement strand
GGGGTTGCCGCTCGGTACCGGCGGCGGAGCGGTTCCTGCCGCTCCCGCGGCGCCGGCGCAGCAGCCCGCCAACCAGAACCAGAACGCCCAGTTCGCGTCCGCCACCACCCAGCCGGGCGCCCAGCAGACCGGAGGGAGACAGTGATGGCTGCACGAGTGACCTACCCGGCGACGGCTCTCCTGGCGATGATGTTCGTCGTCGGGTGCGGGTCGGGCGCTCCACCAGCCGAGGAGGCAGCCCAGGACTCCACGCGAGTGCAGGTCTCGGGAGAGAACGTCGTGCGCGCCCGGCGCGATGTGATCGTCGTCGGGCCGATCGTGACCGGCGAGCTCCGTCCGGAGCGCGAGGCCACCGTCCGCGCGGAGCTGGGCGGGGCCATCATCGAAGCGATGGTCGAGGAAGGGCAGACGGTCCGGGCCGGCACGCTCCTCGCCCGCATCGAGGCCCGGACCCTCGAGGACGCTCGGCTGTCCGCCCAGTCGGCCGTGCGGTCGGCCGAGAGCCAGCTCGACCTCTCGCGGCGCGAGGCGGGGCGCATCGAGCAGCTCGTGGAGGCCGGGGCCGTGGCGGCGAGGGATCTGGATGTGGCACGCGGAGGTGTCACGACGGCCGAGGCGCAGGTGGCCGAGGCCCGTGCGCGCCTGGCGTCCGCAGAGCGACAGCTCGCCGACACCGAGATCCGTGCGCCGTTCACCGGAGTCATCTCCGACCGCGCGGTGGGTGCGGGAGACGTCGTGAGCCCCGGCACGGCGCTGTTCACCCTGATCGATCCGTCATCGATGCGGCTCGAGGCCTCGGTGCCGTCCGACGAGCTGAGCGCCTTCGCGGTGGGAACGCCGGTCCAGTTCCGGGTGCGGGGGTATGACCGGTCGTTCGACGGGCGCATCGTGCGGATCGCGCCGCAGGCGGACCCGACGACCCGTCAGGTGCCGATCTATGTCTCGATCCCGAACGAGGGGGGGCAGCTCCTCGCCGGACTCTTCGCCGAAGGTCGGGTGGTGACGGACACGGCCGACGGCATCGTCGTACCGGGCAACGTGGTGAACGAGTCCGGCGCCACGCCCTGGGTGGTGCGGGTGCGCGAGGGGCGAACCGAGCGGGTCGACGTGGCGGTCGGGCTGCGGGACGCCCGGAGCGAACTGGTGCAGGTCACCGACGGGCTCACCGAAGGTGACGTCCTCCTGCGCGGCCCGGCGCAGGGCATCACGCCTGGCACCGCCGTGCAGGTCGAGACACCGGGCCTGCAGCCGGCCCCGGACCGGGCCGTGGCTGCGGGCGACGCGGGCCTCTGAGTTCGACTTCCACATCAGCAGGACGACATCTCATGTTCATTTCCGACAATGCCATCCGGCGCCCGGTGATCACCGTGGTCACGATGCTGGCGCTCGTCGTGTTCGGTGTCCTGGCGCTCTTCCAGCTCGACACCGACGAGTTTCCCGACGTGCAGCCGCCCATCGTGTCGATCTCCATTCCCTATCCGGGGGCTTCGCCCGACGTGGTCGAGCGTGAGCTGATCGATCCGATCGAGGAGGTGGTGTCGGGCATCAGCGGGGTGGACCAGGTCACGTCCAACGCGCTCGACAGCTTCGGCAACATCATCGTGCAGTTCGTGTTCGAGAAGGACCTGCAGGAGGCCACCCAGGAGATACGGGACGAGATCTCGGGCATCAGGAACGAGTTGCCCCTCGAGATCGAGGAGCCCATCCTCACCCGATTCGACCCGACCGATCAGCCGATCCTGTCGCTGACGCTCTCCTCGCCTGGCCTGACCGGGCCGGAGCTCACCCGCCTGGCCGATCCCGACCTGACGCGCCGCCTGCGGGGCATCACGGGGGTCGCCGACGTGACGGTCGTCGGCGGGGTCGAGCGCGAATTGAGCGTCGACATCAGGCCCCGCGACCTCCAGGCATCGGGCGTCAGCGTCGGCCAGGTCGTGCAGGCGCTCCAGAGCCAGAACCTCGCCTCGCCCGTCGGGCGCCTGGCAGGCGAACTCGACGAGCGGACCATCAGGCTCCGCGGCCGGCTCGAGTCGCCCGCCGACTTCGCCCAGCTGGTCGTGTCCGAGTCGGCCGGCCGGCTGGTGCGCCTCGGCGACGTGGCCAACGTGCGGGATGCCTCGGAGGAGCCCAGATCCGGCGCGTCGTACAACGGCGAGGCGGCCGTGGGCATCGACGTCCGGAAGTCCAAGGGCTACAGCACGACGGCTGTGGCAGACGACATCCGCATCGAGGTCGACGCCATCCAGCAGACGCTGCCGCCCGGCGTGACGCTGCGCGTCGTGCGCGACGCCGGCGTGCGCGTCGCCAACTCGGTGGCCAATGTCGAGGAGGCCCTCATCGAAGGCGCGCTGCTCACCGTCCTGGTGGTGTTCGTCTTCCTCAATTCCTGGCGTTCCACCGTGATTACCGGGCTGGCGCTGCCGGTGTCCGTGCTCGCCTCCTTCATCATGGTGTGGGCGTTCGGCTTCACGCTGAACACCATGTCGCTGCTCGGGCTGTCGCTCGCCATCGGCATCCTCATCGACGATGCCATCGTGGTCCGCGAGAACATCGTCCGCCACGTGGAGATGGGGAAGGACCACTACACGGCCGCCTTCGAGGGGACCAACGAGATCGGGCTTGCCGTTACGGCCACCACGATGTCCATCGTGGTCGTCTTCGTGCCCATCGCCTTCATGGGCGGGATCTCCGAGCAGTGGTTCGCGCCCTTCGCGCTGACGATCGCGTCGTCGGTGCTGGTGTCCCTGTTCGTGTCGTTCTCGCTCGATCCGATGCTGTCGGCCTACTGGCCGGATCCGCACATGGCGATGCACGAGCGGGCCTGGCTGTCGCGGGTGCTCGGCCGCTTCAATGCCTGGTTCGACCGCCGGGCGGAGGGCTACAAGAGCGTGATCGCGTGGGCCCTCGATCACCGCTTCTCGATGCTCGGCCTGGCGACGCTGAGTTTCGTCGGCGCGTTGGCGCTGCCCGCCGCGGGGTTCATCGGAGGCGGATTCTTCCCGGTCACCGATGACGGCGAATTCACCATCACGCTCGAGACGCCGCCAGGCTCCAACCTGGCGTACACGATGGCCAAGGCCGAGGAGGTCGCCATCCTCGCCAGGGCGCTCGAAGGGGAGGTGCAGTACACCTACGCGACCGTCGGGGGACGTGGCGACGCCGTCGACGAGGGTGCGGTGTTCGTGAAGCTCACGCCGAAGGCCGACCGGGTGCGGTCGCAGGCCGACATCGCGGCCGCGATTCGCCGCGACGCGGGACGCCTGACCGGCGTCACCGCCGCCATCGGTGGCGGGTTCGCGGACGGGCAGAAGCAGATCCAGCTGCAGGTGCGCGGTCCGGACATCGCCGAACTGAACCGGCTCGCCGAGGAGGTCGTGGCCGCGGTGCGCGACGTGCCCGGTGCGGTGGACGTGGGCCTGTCCACGCGAGGACAGAAGCCGGAACTCGACGTGCAGCTCGATCGGGGGCTGGCCGGCTCCCTGGGCGTCACCGTGGGGCAGGTCGCGCAGTCGCTGCGGCCCGCGTTTGCCGGCATCGACGCTGGCGACTGGATCGATCCATCCGGCGAGACGCGCGACGTGACGGTCCGGCTCGCAGCCGAGTCCCGCACGCTCGTGCGCGACCTCGAATCGCTCCCGCTCGTCATCGTCGGTCCGCAGAACACACAGACGACCATTCCCCTCGGCCAGATCGCCAGCGTCACCCCGTCGGTCGGCCCCGCGCGGATCGATCATCTCGACCGGGCGCGTGTCATCAGCGTGCAGGCCAACACGGAGGGGCGGCCCCTGTCGGCGGTGCTCACCGACATCACGGCCGCGATCGAGGCCGGCGTCGTGTTCCCGCCCGGCTACAGCATCAGTCAGGGCGGGGAGGCGGAGCAGCAGGCCGAGACGTTCAGCGCCGTCCTCATCGCGCTCGGCGTGGCGGTGATGCTCATGTACTTCGTGCTCGTGGTGCAGTTCGGCTCCTTCGTGGATCCGCTCGCCATCCTGTTGTCGCTGCCCCTCTCGCTCATCGGCGTCATGCTCGCTCTGCTGACCACGGGCGACACGCTCAACGTGATGAGCATGATCGGCGTGGTGCTGCTCATGGGCATCGTCGCCAAGAACGCCATCCTCCTCATCGACTTCGCCAAGTGGTCCGAGGCGCAGGGCCTCGGCCGCCGCGAAGCGCTCATCGAGGCCGGACGCGTCCGCTTGCGGCCCATCCTCATGACGACCTTCGCCTTGATCGCCGGCATGATTCCGGTGGCCATCGGCGCAGGGGAGGGCGCAGACTTCCGGGCTCCCCTCGGCATCGCCGTGATCGGTGGAGTGCTGACATCCACGCTGCTCACCCTGCTCGTCATCCCGACCGTGTACGAGATCCTCGCCGACATCCGCGACTGGGTCACGGCACGGCTCGCCGGTCCCGCGGTGGGGGCGTCGACGACCGCTGCCGCCCGCGCATCGGGCCGACCCGCGCCGGCGCGCGAAGCCTGAGCGGCTGCCGGCTTCCCGCTGTGGCGAATCCGCCCTGGCGCATTAACATGAGCGGATGCACAACCCGCTGATTCCGGAGACGCTCGAGGGCTGGAGCCTCCTGCACCTGATGTACCGGGTCCGCTGGGACCGGCTGCGGGGGCAGTCTCCGGAGATCCTGTCGCGGCTGGCCGACGAGGTGAGGACCGCCATCGGCCAGCCCGAGGCTGGCGCCACGGCCTTCGTCCAGATGCTCGGACACAAGGCCGACCTGATGGTCATCTGCTTCCGTCGGAGCTTCGACGATCTCGCGCAGGCGCAGCTCGCGTTGTCCCGCACCGAACTCCACGAGTCGCTCGAGCTCACCACGTCGTATGTCTCGATCGTCGAGCTCGGGATGTACGACATGACGGCGAAGCTGCACGAGCAGGTGGGGGCGCGGCACCGTCCGGGCAGCGACGAGTTCGAGCGGGCCTTCGATGCCGAGATGGAGACCCAGCGTCAGCGGGTGATGGGCCGGCTGTTCATCGACGTGCCCGCGGCGCGGTACGTGTGCTTCTACCCGATGAACAAGCGCCGCGGCGAGGTGTTCAACTGGTACGCCGAAAGTTTCGAGCGACGCGCGGCGATGATGCGCGAGCATGGGATGATCGGTCGGCACTACGCGGGGAAGGTGACGCAGATCATCTCGGGGTCGATCGGCTACGACGACTGGGAATGGGGTGTCGATCTCTTCGCGCAGGATCCGGTGGTGTTCAAGAAGCTCATCTACGAGATGCGCTTCGACGAAGCCAGCGCCCGGTTCGCGGAGTTCGGTCCCTTCTACACCGGCGTGCAGTTCTCGGCGAGCGAGCTCGAGCGCTATCTCGCCGGCTCAGTCCCCGCGCTGCTCGCGTGAGCAGCCGCCCGCGCAGGTCGCCGCACGTGGGCACGGCCGCGGGCCGCCGGCTATAATCCGCGACATCCCGGACGACGAGGACATGATGATGCTGCGAACTCCTGCCGCCGCCCTCGTATTCGCGCTGGCGCTCGGCCTCGGCTGTGCCCGGCAGGCAGTGCCCACCCCGGACCCCGCCGCCGACCCCGGCGTCGCCGAGCCGGCCCCCGACTTCGATGCCGCCGAGGCGCCCAGGGCGCCCGACGTCATCTACGTGCCTACGCCCCAGGAGGTCGTGGATGCCATGCTCGAGCTGGCGAAGGTGGGGCCGGACGACGTGCTGTACGACCTCGGGTCGGGCGACGGGCGCATTCCGGTGACCGCCGCGCAGCGTTTCGGCATCCGGGCCGTGGGCATCGACATCGACCCCCAGCGCATTCGCGAGGCCAACGGGAACGCCGAGAGCGCGGGCGTCGCGGACCGGGTGACCTTCCTCAACCAGGATCTCTTCACGACGGACTTCAGCGAGGCGACCGTCGTCACGCTCTACCTGCTGCCCTCCCTCAACCTCAAGCTGATGCCCACGCTCCGCTCGGAACTCCGCCCGGGCACGCGCATCGTGTCGCACGCCTTCGACATGGGCGACTGGGTGCCCGACGAGACGGTGGACGTCAATGGCCGGCGCATCTTCCTGTGGACGATTCCGCCCCGCTGACATATGGATCCACGTCCCCCCCTTGGTGTCGAACTGCTGTGGTCCGGCGATCTGGCCTTCGGCGCGCGCGTCGGCGACAGCGCCCTGGTCACCGACGGCAAGGGCACGGCGGGCCCGTCGCCCATGCAGCTGCTCGTCGTGGCCCTCGCTGGCTGCATGGCGGCCGATGTCGTGGCGATTCTGCTGAAAGGCCGGCATCCGCTGGAGGGACTCCGAGCGTCGCTCGACGGCGTCCGGGCGGACGAGCCACCCCGACGGCTGACGAGCGCCGTCCTGCAGTTCCACGTCACGGGCGACGTTCCGCCGGCCGCGGTCGAGCGTGCCGTCCAGCTCTCCCGCGACAAGTACTGCTCGGTCTTCCATTCGCTCCGGCCGGAGGTCGAGTTCTCCGTCGCCTTCGAGATTCATCCGAACGGCTGAGCTCTGCGCCCGCAGCGGCGGGCCGGGTCGGACATCGACCCGTTCCCGGAGCGATGGCCGGGGTTGTGGAGCACGAGTGGAGGCCGCTACAATTCGCCACCTTCAGGCGGCATGACGCCGCCGTAACGGCCGTGCTCCTAGCGTCTGAGTCCCCATGATCAACGTTGCTGCTATTCGCATGCAGCAGTTCGGGGTCCAGTTCTACCAGGCCTCCCTGACTGCCGGTGACATCGACAAGCTGGTCCGCTTCGAAGTGCTGCACTACGGCAGCAGCGGTCAGACTCCGGTCCGGGGTGGCCGCCAGCGGGCGACACCCAAGGTGAACTGGGATCTGCTGGAGCGTCGCATCGCCTCGAGCGAGAAGGCCTACCAGCGGCAGATCATCCGCCGCAAGATCGACGAGCTGGTGCAGTACTACGAGCAGTGCCGCCAGGCACGCGACCTGCCGTCCATACCAGGCGCGGTCATCATCTCGTGCGACGAGAAACTGTCGTTCGAGCCGCTCGATGCGGGCGGCTCGCTCGGCCGGCTCAAGGTCCCTGAGCGCGAAGGCATCCTGCGGGCCATCGACGGCCAGCACCGGCTGCTCGCCCTGCACGCCGACATCGAGAACATTCCGTCGGCCGACTTCACGGTGCCCGCGATCATCTTCGACCGGCTGCCGGAAGATCACGTCGTGCAGATGTTCGTGACCATCAATGCCAAGCACACCCGGCTGAACGCGTCCCACCTGGTGAGCCTCTCCGGGCGACAGTTGTACCGGGACGAGGCGCTCGCCACGGCCCACGACGTCGTGCGGGCGCTGAACGACCGCGAGGATTCGCCCCTCCACGGCGACATCAAGCTGCTTGGCGTTGGCCACGGGCGCGTCGCCCAGGCGCCGCTGGCCCAGGAACTGAAGCGGCTGTTTGCCAGCGACGCGTTCGGTGGGCCCCGCAAGTCTGCCGACTTCAGGGAAGACGCCCGGCGCTTCTTCGTGAACTACTTCAAGCAGGTGTCGGTGGTGTTCGGGGCTGCCTGGGGCGGGCGCAAGTACAGCATCCGCTCGGTGTCGGCGCTTCGAGCGTTCATCCGGGTGGCACCCGACGTCGTGCGGCGCCTGGACCAGGAGCACGCCGACAGGGCCGACTTCCGCGCGATCGGGCGGGTCATTGCGCCGTGGGGACGACGTATCGGGGATCTGCGCTTCGAGACCGACGGCGCCTGGACACGTGGCGCCACCACGGTGGAATCGCTTGCACGGGAGTTGAAGCTCGCGCTCGAGTATCCCGAAGGTGCGGAGGGGTGACGCGGGGTGCGGCGAGGGTGAGGAGGTAAATCCCCGAAAGGGGCGCCGAAGCGCCCCTTCCAGGAAGTGTCGACCTGGCTCCCCCCAGCATTTACGGCGCCGTGCCGTAAACCACAGGCCGACGCCCTTCCCTTGAGCAACCCGCGTGCCGTGTCTGCGGACGAGGAAACCCCAGACATTCCCACTGGGCACCCGACGGACTGTCGCAAACGAGGGGGCAAGAATTACAGCCGTGACTTCGGATCAGTCATGCGTGTCGATCTGAACGCCGATGTCGGCGAGCTGTCCGGGCAGGCGTCTGCCGATGGCGAGGACGGGCTGATGCCCCACGTCACCTCCGTGAACGTTGCGTGCGGCCTGCATGCGGGCGACCCGGGCACCATGCGCCGGACCGTGGCGAGCGCCGGCCGCTGGCAGGTGGCGGTGGGCGCCCATCCCGGCTTTGCCGATCGGCCGGGCTTCGGCCGGCGGCCGATCGCGCTGTCCACCCCCGAGGTGGAGGCGCTGGTGGCGTATCAGGTGGGCGCGCTCGCAGCGGTGGCAGGACTGGAGGGTGTGCCCCTGCGCCACGTGAAGCCGCACGGCGCGCTCTACACCATGGCCGCAACCGACCG
>JABFRY010000372.1 GCA_013140955.1 Acidobacteriota bacterium | reverse complement strand
ACCCTGCCTGCCGGGAGGACGACGCGAGGCTGCAGGAGGTGCTGCGTCTGCGGCAGGAGAACTTCGACACGCACGGGGAGCTCCGCCAGCTGGTGCCCGGGCGCAGCTGGGCGGCCTGGGCGCGAGCCCTGGGGCACCTCCTGCCACCGCTCGACGTCGTGGACATCGGCTGTGGCGACGGACACCTGACGCTCGAGGCGGCCCGCTTCGCGCGCAACGTCATCGGCATCGATCGTTCGGACGCGGTCCTCGATCGGGCACGCGTGCTCGCGGCACGTCGGCACGTCGAGAACGTCCAGTGGCGAAAGGGAGACCTCGCGCGGCTCCCGCTGCGCGACGACAGCACGGACGTGGCCCTCCTGTCCCAGGCCCTCCACCATGCCTCGGAGCCGGACCGCGTGCTCGCCGAGGCGGTGCGGGTACTGCGGCCCGGAGGCCGCCTGCTCGTGCTGGACCTGCGTGCGCACACGCAGGAGTGGGTCCGCAGCCGGTTCGGGGACCAGCGCCTCGGGTTCACGCCGGAGGAGCTCGAACAGGGCCTCCACGACGCCGGGCTCGCCGACATCAGGGTCACGGTGGGCGCGAGGCGCACCGGGGATCCGTTCACCGTGCTCATCGCGAGCGGCACCAAACCCGGCAGCGCACGGACGCCGGTGCGTGCCGCGCGCCCATCCCGCCTGGATCGGACACGACGACCATGACCACACGCTCCACCCTCGAACAGCTCCTGCGCACGCGCGTCCTCGTGCTCGACGGCGCCATGGGCACGATGATCCAGCGCCATCACCTCGAAGAAGCGGACTTCCGCGGCACCCGGTTCGCGGACCATCCGCGGGACCTGCGCGGAAACGCCGACCTGCTGCTGCTCACGCGGCCCGACGTGATCGGCAGCATCCACGACGCCTATCTCGACGCCGGGGCCGACATCATCGAGACCAACACGTTTTCGAGCACCGCCATTGCGCAGGCCGACTACGGTCTCGAGTCGCTCGCGTACGAACTCAACGTCGAGGGCGCCAGGGTGGCCCGCGAGGCGGCGGATCGCTGGTCGGCCCGCACGCCCGATCGACCACGGTTCGTCGCCGGCGCAATGGGACCGACCAACCGCACGCTGTCCATCTCGCCGGACATCGCCAATCCGGCCTTCCGGGCGGTGTCGTTCGACCAGATGCGGGAGGCGTACGAGGAGCAGGCCAGGGGACTCATCGACGGCGGCGCCGACCTGCTGCTGCTCGAGACGATCTTCGATACCCTCAATGCCAAGGCGGCCATCGCCGCGCTCCTGGCCGTGTTCGAGGAACGCGGCGCCGAGTGGCCCGTGATGCTCTCGGTCACCATCACCGATCAGAGCGGACGGACGCTGTCGGGCCAGACCCTGGAGGCCTTCTACACCTCCGTCCGGCATGTCCGCCCGATCAGCGTCGGTCTCAACTGCGCGCTCGGGGCCCGGCAGATCCGGCCATACCTCGCCGACCTGGCACGCATCAGCGAGAGCTTCGTCACCTGCTATCCCAACGCGGGCCTGCCCAATGCCTTCGGCGCCTACGACGAATTGCCGGAGGAGACCGCCTCCCTGCTCCGCGAGTTCGCCGAGGCCGGGCTGGTGAACATCCTCGGCGGATGCTGCGGGACCACGCCCGAGCACATCCGTGCCATCGCCGGCGCCGTGGCGGCGCTGCCGCCGCGTCCGGTGCCCAGCGCGGAGACGGACGAATCGTGGCCGTGGGTGCACACCCAGCTGTCCGGCCTCGAGATCCTGTCGATCCGCCCCGAGAGCAACTTCATCATGGTCGGCGAGCGCACGAACGTCACCGGGTCGAAGCGCTTCGCGCGCCTCGTGTCGGGCGGCCTGTACGCCGAGGCCCTGGACGTCGCGCTCGACCAGGTCCGTGGCGGCGCCAACATCCTCGACGTCAACATGGACGAGGGCATGCTGGACTCCGAGGCGGCGATGACGACCTTCCTGAACCTGGTCGCCACCGAGCCGGAGATCTCCCGCATCCCGATCATGATCGACAGCTCCAAGTGGTCGGTCCTCGAAGCAGGGTTGAAATGCGTCCAGGGCAAGGGCATCGTCAACTCGATCAGCCTGAAGGAGGGGGAGCAGGACTTTCTCGAGAAGGCCCGCCTCATCCGGCGCTACGGTGCCGCGATGGTCGTGATGGCGTTCGACGAGACCGGTCAGGCCGACACGGTCGAACGCAAGGTGGCGATCTGTGCGCGCGCCTACGGCCTGCTCACGGGCGCCGGCGTGGATCCGCTCGACATCGTCTTCGACCCGAACGTGCTCGCCGTGGCCACCGGCCTCGAGGAACATGCCGAATACGGACGCAACTTCATCGAGGCCACCCGCCGCATCAAGGCGGCCTGCCCCGGCGTGAAGGTGAGCGGCGGCGTCAGCAACCTGTCGTTCGCCTTTCGCGGCAACGACGTGGTGCGCGAGGCCATGCACTCGGCCTTCCTTTACCACGCGATCCGGGCCGGCCTCGACATGGGCATCGTGAACGCGGGCCAGCTGGTGGTCTACGAGGACGTGCCGCGCGAGCTGCTCGAACACGTCGAGGACGTCATCTTCAACAGGCGCGCCGACGCCACCGAACGCCTCGTGGAGCTGGCGGCCCGCGTGCGCGGCGCCGGCC
>JABFRY010000193.1 GCA_013140955.1 Acidobacteriota bacterium | reverse complement strand
CCCCATCGCCAGGAACATGTACCCGAGCTGGGAAACGGTGGAGTACGCCAGGACACGCTTGATGTCGTTCTGGACCAGGCCGATGGTGCCCGCCATGAGCGCCGTGAGGGCGCCGACCACGGCCACGATCGTCAACGTCTCCGGGGCGTGGCCGAAGAGCACGGCGTTGCGCCCAATCATGTACACGCCGGCCGTCACCATGGTGGCGGCGTGGATGAGCGCCGACACCGGCGTGGGCCCTTCCATCGCGTCCGGGAGCCAGACGTAGAGCGGGATCTGCGCCGACTTGCCCGTGGCCCCGATGAACAGCAGCAGCGTGGCGATCGAGAGCGTGCCGAAGGCGGCCTCGACCGGCAACGGCGCCACGGCCGAGGCGATGGACTGGAAGTCGAGCGTGCCGAACCGGGTGAACAGCAGGAGCATCCCGAGGATGAACGCGTAGTCGCCGATCCGGTTGACGACGAAGGCCTTCTTGCCGGCGTCGGAGGCCGACTGCTTCCTGAACCAGAACCCGATGAGCAGGTAGGAGCAGAGTCCGACCCCCTCCCATCCGACGAACATCACCAGGAAGTTCGAGCCCAGCACCAGCACCAGCATGAACGCCGCGAACAGGTTCAGGTACGAGAAGTAGCGGGCGAACTCGCTGTCGCTCTCCTCGTGCATGTAGGCCGTGGAGTAGATGTGGATCAGGGAGCCGATGCCGGTGATCACGAGCACCATCACGGCCGAGAGCGTGTCGACGCGGAATGTCAGGTCGAGGGAGAAGTCGCCCGAGGCGATCCACGTGTAGACGACCTGCTCGATCGCCCGCGCGTCGGCCGGCATGCCGCTGATCTGCAGCACCGCCGTGAGGGCGACCGCGAAGGAGCCCACCATGGCGAGCGAGGCCAGTCCGCCCGAGACGGCTTTCGGCAGCCGGCGCCCCATCGTCGCGTTGATGAGGAAGCCGATGAAGGGGAACAGGGGTATCAGCGACAGCACGGTGTCTCTCGTCCTCGCCCGGGGCTCACCACCGCAGGGCGGTGAACGCGTCGGGATTCAGCGACTCACGGTGGCGGAACAGACTGATGACGATGGCCAGGCCGACGGCGGCCTCGGCGGCGGCCACCGTCATCACGAAGAACACGATGATCTGGCCGTCCACGGTGCCGTGCGTCCTGCCGAAGGCGATGAACGACAGGTTCACCGCGTTCAGCATGATCTCGATCGAGAGCAGCACCGTAATCAGGTTGCGGCGCAGGAAGACACCGGTCGTCCCGATCGAGAAGAGCACGGCCGAGACGATCAGGTAATGGCTCAGGGGAATCATTCCTCGTTCTCCCTCCGGCCCGCCAGGACCACGGCACCGACCATCGCGACGAGGATCAGCACCGACGTCGCCTCGAAGGCGAACATGTAGTCGGTGAACAGCACCCGCCCGAGTTCGGGCACGGAGCTGACGACGGCGGCGTCACCACCGGCATCGACCGGGCCGGCCAGACCGCTGACGCTCAGCAGCGCCCAGGAGAGCTGCAGGAGCAGCAGCAGGGCGAGCACCGCGCCGACGCGCGTGAGGCCCGACTGCCGGACGAGCGCGAACGGATCCTTGTGCGCGTCTTCCTGGGGTGCGTTGAGCAGCATCACCACGAAGAGGAACAGCACCATGATGGCGCCAGCGTAGATGATGATCTGCGCCACGGCGACGAACGGTGCATCGAGCAGGACGTAGAGCCCGGCCAGCGCGCCGAACGAGGCGATGAGCAGCAGCACGCTGTGCATCGGGTTCCGCTGGCCGATGACCAGCGCCGAGGCCCCGATGGCCAGCGCGGCGAACAGGTAGAACTGCAGCGTCTCAGGCATTGAAGTACAGGAACACGGCAGCGGTGATGAGCAGGTTGATGACCGCCGCGGGCAGCAGCCACTTCCATCCGAACTGCATCAGCTGGTCGTAGCGGTACCGGGGCACGGTCCAGCGGATCCAGATGTAGGCGAACAGCAGGAACCCGACCTTGGCCAGGAACGCGATCCACCCGTATTCGACCGGCACGAACGGAAAGTGCCAGCCCCCGAGATAGAGGTTGGTGGCCACCGCCGACATCGTGACCATGTTGATGTACTCGGCCTGCGGGAACAGGGCGAACCGCACCGAGCTGTACTCGGTGTTGTAGCCCGACACCAGTTCCTGCTCGGCCTCCGGGAAGTCGAACGGCGCGCGGTTGGTCTCGGCCACGCCGGCGATACCGTAGATGATGAAGCCCAGGGGCTGGAGGAACAGGTACCACTGCGGGATGAACCCGAACCAGTAGCCCTCCTGCGCGTTCACGATCTCCCGCAGCGACAGCGAACCCGACAGGAGCACCACCGACGCCAGCGCCGTGGCGTACGAGAGCTCGTAGGAGATCATCTGCGCCGACGAGCGGAGCCCCCCGAGCAGGGAGTACTTGCTGTTGGACGCCCACCCCGCGAGCACGATGCCGTAGACGCCCATCGAGGTGACGGCGAACACGACGAGCAGGCCGACGTTGACGTCCGCGATCCCGAGCTTGACGGGCTCGTCGAGCAGGCCGAAGAAGGTCGTCTCCGCCCCGAAGGGCACGGTGGCGAAAGCCGTGAAGGCGGCGGTGACGGCGATGACCGGCGCCAGGGTGAAGAGCCACTTGTCGGCCTCTTTCGGCCGGAGCTCCTCCTTCATCAGCAGCTTGAGGATGTCGGCCAGCGGCTGCAGCATGCCGTGGGGGCCGACCAGGTACGGACCGTAGCGCTGCTGGATGGCCGCCATGATCTTGCGCTCGGCCAGCACCAGCACCGCCGACGCGTTGATCAGCATGAAGAACGCGAGGCCGATGATGCCCAGTTGAACGAGGAGTCTCAGTTCCATGATCTGCGGTGCGCCCTCGTCGAAGTCCTCAGTGGTGCCCGGCCAGCATCGGCTGGCGCGCGCGCCACTCGGCGGGAATGGTGCACCGGCCCTCCCGCACGTGCGCCTCGAACTCCGCGCGGAAGCGGGCGATCGTGGTCAGCACGGGGGTGGCCGCCGCGTCGCCGAACGCGCAGAGCGTCTTGCCCGTGATGTTGCTCGCCACGCCGTAGAGCAGGTCGATGTCCTTCTCGCGCCCCTCGCCCGACTCGACGCGCTGCAGCAGCTTGTACAGCCAGTCGCCGCCCTCGCGGCAGGGCGTGCACTTGCCGCACGACTCGTGCCGGTAGAAATGCAGGAGGTTCTGCGCCAGCCACACCATGCAGACGGTGTCGTTGAGCACGATCATGCCGGCCGAACCCAGGAGCGACCCGGCCTTCTGGACGTGGTCGAAACTGGCGGGCGTGTCGAGTTCGTCCGGCAGCAGCAGGGGCACGGACGACCCGCCGGGGATGATGGCCTTGAGCGGGCGCTCGTCGAGCATGCCCCCCGCGAACCGCTCGTCGTAGATGAGTTCGCGCAGGGTGGTGTGCATCGTCGCCTCGTACACACCGGGGCGCTTCACGTGCCCGCTGACGCAGTACAGCTTCGGCCCCCCGTTCTTCTCGGGCCCGAGGGCCGCGAACCACTCCGCGCCGTTCAGCACGATGGGCGGGACGTTGCACAGCGTCTCGACGTTGTTGACGGCGGTCGGGCACTGATACAGGCCGGCCACGGCCGGGAAGGGCGGCTTCAGCCTGGGCTGGGCCCGCTTGCCTTCCAGGGACTCGATGAGCGCGGTCTCCTCGCCTGCCTCGTACGCCCCGGCGCCACGGTGCACGAACACGTCGCAGTCGAAACCGCTGCCGAAGATGTTCTTGCCGAGATACCCGGCGGCGTACGCCTTGGCGATCTCGGCTTCGAGCACCTGCTGCACGTGGTAGAACTCGCCGCGGATGTAGATGTAGGCGACCTTCGCGCCGATGGCGTAGCAGGCAATGGCGCACCCCTCGATGAGGAGGTGCGGGTTGCGCTCCATCAGCACGTGATCCTTGAACGTGCCCGGCTCGCTTTCGTCCGCGTTGCAGCAGATGTACTTCGGCTTGGGCGTGTCCTTGAGGACGAACTGCCACTTGAGGCCGGTCGGGAAACCGGCGCCGCCGCGGCCGCGCAGCCCGGACGCCTTCACCTGCTCGATGATGTCGCCCGGCGCCCGGCCCAGGGCCGTGCGGAGCCCCTCGTACCCGCGCTGGTGCTGGAGGTAGTGCTCGAGCGTGAACGAGTTCGGCTCGCGGACGTACCGGGTGAGAACGGGTTCGTACGCCATGCGCCTACTTCTCCTCCACGTGGAGATGGCAGCCCGTCAGCGCCGCGGCGCCGCGCGTCCGCAGGCCATCGAGGAACGCGGGCACCTGCTCGGGCGCGAGCCGCTCGTGCCAGTCGTCGTTGACCATCACGACCGGGGCACGGTCGCAGGCGCCGAGGCACTCGACCTCGATGAGGGTGAACATGCCCGACGGGTCGGTCTCGCCAGGCTTGATGCCGAGCGCCGCGCTGATCTGCTCCACGACGCGCTCGGCGCCGAGCAACGCGCACGAAAGCGTCCGGCAGACGTTCAGCACGTAGGTGCCCACCGGATGCCGGTAGAACATCGTGTAGTACGTCGCGACGTCCTCGACGTCGGCGGTGCTGCAGCCGATCTGCGACGCGACGAAGCGCATCGAGGCGCCCGACACGTATCCCTGCTGCTGCTGGACGAGATACAGGGCGAACAGGACCGCCGACTTGCGGCGGTCGGCCGGGTAGCGCGTCACGACCTCGTCGAACGCCTGCTGGCGTTCGGGGGTGTACGCGAAGGTCTCGCCGTCGTCCGCCAGCACGCGTTCCGACTTGTGGAACCGGGCTGGCGCGTACTCCATGTGGGGATGGAAGCTCACCGGTCGCAGTCTCCCATGACGACGTCGTTTGAGCCGATCACCGCGACCACGTCCGCGATGAGCCCGCCCAGGATGATCTTCGGCAGCGCCTGAATGGCGAAGAACGACGGTGGACGCATCTTGATGCGCGCCGGCCGGTTGGTCCCGTCCGACACCACGTAGACGCCGTGCTCCCCGCGCGCACCCTCGACCGGCACGTAGGCCTCACCCGCCGGCACGGTGAAGCCCTGCGAGTAGATGAGGAAGTGCTGGATGAGCGCCTCCATCTCCGTGTAGACCTTGTCCTTGGGGGGCGGCACCACGCGCGTGTCGTCGCACGCGAACACGCCGGTGGGCGAGATGCGCGCCAGGGCCTGACGGCAGATCTTGTGGCTCTCGCGCATCTCCTGCACCCGCACGCGGTAGCGGGCGAACACGTCCCCTTCGGTGGCGGTGGGCACGGCGAAGTCGTACTGGTCGTAGGTGAGATACGGGAAGTACCGGCGGACGTCGTAGTCGGACCCTGCGGCGCGGGCGATGGGACCGACGAGCCCCCAGGCCATCACGTCGTCGTGGGAGAGCACCCCCACGTTCACCGTGCGCTTGAGGTACATGTCGTTCTTCGTCAGCAGGCCCTCGTACTCGTCGAGCTTGGCCGGAAAGCGGTCGAGGAATGCGCCCACGGCGTCGTGGAAGCCCCGTGGCAGGTCCTCGCGCAGACCGCCGACGCGGAAGTAGCTCGGGAAGAAACGGAACCCCGCGATGAGCTCGTTGATGTTGAGGAGCAGTTCGCGTTCACGCAGCGCGTAGAACAGCATGGACACCGCGCCGATTTCCATCCCGTGCGTGCCCAGCCACACCAGGTGGCTGGCCAGGCGCTGGAGTTCGGCGAGCAGCACCCGGATGTCCTGCACGCGCTGCGGCATCTCCAGGCCGAGGAGCTTCTCCACGCTCAGCACGTAGGCCAGGCTGTTCGACTGCGCGCCGAGATAGTCCATGCGCTCGACGAGCGGCACCACCTGCTGCCACTTCTTCTGCTCGGCCGTCTTCTCGATGCCCGTATGGAGGTACCCGATCGTGGGTTCGGCCCCCGTGATGATCTCGCCGTCGAGCTGCAGCACGAGACGCAGCACCCCGTGGGTACTGGGGTGCTGGGGCCCCATGTTGACGGTCATCGTTTCGGTGCGCAGTTCTGCCATGTCGCTACACGCGGCTCCGGGTCGGGTGGACGCGGGCGTCACCGGGACGCCGTCAGGCCCCTGTTCAACCCTGCGTGGTTCTCCTGACCCTGTCTCGTTCGAGGTTTGCGCGGAACTCGGCCTCGCTGACCTCGAGCGGCTGATACGTCTCGGTGGTCTTGCGGATCTGGACCGGGTAGTCCTTGCGTGCCGGATGCCCTTCCCAGTCGTCCGGCGTGAGCAGGCGCCGGAGGTCGTCGTGCCCGTCGAACACGATGCCGAACATGTCCCAGACCTCGCGCTCGGGCCAGCCGGCCGCCGGCCACACGCCCTTCACCGTCGGTACCGCCTCGCCGATCCCGACGCGGACCTTCACGCGCAGGCGCTGGCGGTTGGGAATGGACAGGAAGTGGTAGACGACTTCGAACCGCGGGACACGAGGCAGGTAGTCGGCGGCGGTCACCTCGATGAGCACGGTGAACCGGAACGCCGGGTCGTCGCGCAACACGACGCAGGCCTCCACGAGCCTGTCGGCCGGGAGGTACACGGTCGCGAAATCGACGCTCGATGCGACCTCGCAGGCGAGGCCTGGCAGGCGCGCCAGGAGGGTCTCGGCGACGGCGGCGGCAGTCAGGGAACCGGTGGCACTCATGCGCGGGAACGGTCGATCTTCTGCTGGAGCTGGACGATGCCGTAGATGAGGGATTCCGGGCGGGGCGGACATCCGGGGACGAACACGTCGACCGGCACCACCTGGTCCACGCCCTGCACGATGGCGTAGTTGTCGAACACGCCACCGACCGACGCGCACGCCCCCATCGAGATCACCCACTTGGGCTCGGGCATCTGGTCGTAGATGCGGCGCAGCGCGGGTGCCATCTTCCGCGACAGCCGCCCGGCGACGATCATCAGGTCGGCCTGCCGGGGCGACCCGCGAAACACCTCGGCGCCGAACCGGGCAATGTCGTAGCGGCTGGCCGCGATGGCCATCATCTCGATGGCGCAGCATGCCAGGCCGAACTGCACGGGCCAGATGGCGGACCGCCGCGCCCACTGCACCATCTTCTCGACGGTGGTGGTCAGGACAGGAAGCTCGGTCTCGGATTCGTGGCTGTGTGCCATCTCGATCACGCCGCCTTCTTCTGAACGGGGTCCCCGGCACGCCGCGCCACCGGCCCCCAGTCGAGCACACCCTTCCGCCAGACGTAGACGAAACCCACCGTCAGCACGCAGAAGAACGTGAGGACCTGCACGAAACCCGCCCAGCCGAGATCCCGCAGGGCGACGGCCCAGGGATAGAGGAAGGCGATCTCGATGTCGAACAGCAGGAAGATCATCGCCACGAGGTAGAACCGCACCGAGTGGCGCTCGCGGGCGTCGCCCACCGCGGGCATGCCGCACTCGTAGGGGGCGAGCTTCTCTGGGGTCGGATTGCGCGGTCCGAGGAGCACGGACAGGCCAATCATGACCGCGGCAAAGCCCACGCCCAGCACGGACATGATTACGAAGCCGAGCCAGCCATCCATGTCGAATGCCTCAGGAGCGGCCGGACTGCGCCGGCGCTGCTTGTGAAGGTTTTCCCAAACCCGTTCATGCTATAGAAGCGCCGTGCAAAGGTCAATTTCGAGATGAGACTCGCCTGGTTCCGTCCCGAGCGCGCCACCAACGTGGACGGGACCGCCCATCTCGTGCCCGTGATCGCGGCCCTGCGCTCGCACGTGACCATCGACCTCATCGCGGAGGGCGATGCGCACGCGTTCGTCACGGCGCATCACGTGGCACCGTGGGACCTGTGCGTCTTCGAGCTCGACGACGCCCCGGCGTACGACTACGTGTGGGCCTATCTCGTGCACTACCCCGGCCTGCTCGTGCTGCACACGCCCTCGGTGCACCGGAGCCGGGCGGCCGCACTCGATCGCCAGAACCGCCGTGCCGACTACGCGGCCGAGCGCGCCTTCGAGGCGCACGGGTTCGGGAGCGGAGTGCCCGGCACCGGGGACGACAGCGGCGTGGAGGCGCACCGTGCGTCGCAGCAGCCGGTGCACGGGCTGCACCCTCGCCTGCCCCTCCCTCGGGGTCGCTGGCCCATGGTGCGGGTGCCCATCACGGCGTCGCTGGCCACTGTCGTCACCGACCCGGTCTGGGCCACCGAGCTGGCTGACGCCCATCCGGGGGCGACGGTCGAGGCCGTCCCGATTGGAGTTCCGGCGCTCCCAGGGCGCCTTGGGCTCCCCGATGCGCCCCTGGCGCCGGAGGACCATCCGCCGGACCGGTCACGCCCCGTGCTCGTGAGCCTGCCGGGTGCACCGCCTCCCTCCGGCCACGAGCAGGACCGGGGCGCCCGCGTCCGGGACGCCGTCGTGGCCGGGGCCCGGGCCGCTGGCCGCGAGGCCATCGTCGTCGAGGCCCAGGCCGACCTCCCCCGCACGCCGGACATCGTGGTCGCGTTG
>JABFRY010000084.1 GCA_013140955.1 Acidobacteriota bacterium | reverse complement strand
GTTCGGTGTGCGTGCCCCGCTCGACGATCTCCCCGGCCTCGAGGACCAGGATCTGGTCCGCGCTGCGGATGGTCGACAGCCGGTGGGCGATCACGAAGGTGGTACGGCCGGAGCGGAGTTCGCGCAGGCCATCCTGGATCATCTGCTCGCTCTCACTGTCGAGACTCGACGTCGCCTCGTCGAGAATGAGGAGCCTCGGCCGGGCCAGGATGGCGCGGGCGATCGACACGCGCTGACGCTGCCCGCCGGACAGCTTGATGCCCCGCTCCCCCACCACCGTGTCGTAGCCATCGGGAAAGCGCGTGATGAACTCGTCACAATGCGCCACCCGGCAGGCCTCCACGATCTCCTCGCGGGTCGCGCCCGGCCTGGCGTACCCGACGTTGTCGGCGACCGTGCCGTCGAACAGGAAGTTTTCCTGGAGGACCGATGCCAGCTGGCCGCGGTAGTCGGAGAGGCGGAGCTCCGCCAGGTCGCGGCCGTCGACGATGATGCGTCCGGACGTCGGCCGGTTGAAGGCCATCACGAGACTCGTCAGCGTGCTCTTGCCGGAGCCGCTCGAGCCGACGAGCGCCGTCGTCGTCCCCGGCGCCGCGTGGAACGACACGCCTCGGAGCACCGGGCGACCGGCGTCGTACTCGAACCAGACGTCCTCGAACCGGACATCGCCCTCCAGCCGTCCGAGCGCCTCACGGTGCGCATCCTCGTCGCCCTCGGTGGACATGTCGAGCAGCTCGCGGATGCGGTCGAGCCCGGCGAACGCTTCGGTCACCTGGGTGCCAATCGAGGCGATGGACACGAGCGGCGCCGCCACGAGGCCGATGAAGAAGATGTACATGATGAGATCGCCGAGCGTCATCGTGCCGGCGATGATGGCCCGGCCGCCCAGCCAGATCATCAGCACGCCCACGACGCCCACGATGACGGTGCTTCCCGCCGTGGTCGCGGAGACGCCCGTCATCGACTTCGCGATGTTGCGGAACAGGCGATGCGCCCCCTTCGTGAAGACGATCTCTTCGCGCTTCTCCGCCGTATACGACTTCACGATGCGAATGCCGCCCAGCGCCTCTGTGAGCCGTCCGGTGACCTCCGCGCTGATCTTGCCGCGCTCCCTGAACAGTGGCCGCAGGGTGCGGAACGCGTAGGCCATGCCCCCGCCGAACGCGGCCAGCACGAGGATCGTCACGACGGTCAGCTGCCAGTTGAGCCAGAACAGGACTCCGAGCCCGAGCACCGCCGTGACCAGACCGCCGACCAGCTGCACCAGCCCGGTGCCCACCAGGTTCCGGATGCCTTCCGCGTCGGCCATGATCCGCGACACCAGCACCCCGGTCTGTGTGGAATCGAAGTAGCGGACGGGCAACCGCATCACGCGCGCCTGCACCCGCTTGCGCATGTCGGTGATGGCGCGCTGCGCGGCCACCCCGAGCAGCTGGGAGAGGACGAACGACGTCACCGCCTGAACGAGCGTGGCCGCGCCGGCGGCCAGCGCGATCGGCAGCAACAGGTCGGTCCGGTTGTTGCCGACCACCTCGTCGATGAGCCACTTCGATGAGGCGGGCAGCACGAGGCCCGCCACCCGGCTCACCAGCATCAGGCCAAGGCCGATGCCCAGACGCCGGCGGTGCCCCCAAATCAGCTCCCTGGCCTCCCGCCAGGCCGTCGAGGCCGAGACGGCTTTCTTCGTGACGGGGTCGGGAGAGGCGCCCCCCCTGGTGGCGCGGACGCGCTCGCCGGATCCGAGACCACGGGGGGTGAGGTTCACAGCCATGACATAATCGGCATTTGTCTATGAGCGATACGACGACGCGGGGCATCAGGGTCCGCGTGACGAGCAGCTACCTTGCAGAGCGAAGCTCGCCGCGTGACGGCCACTTCTTCTTCACCTACCACGTGACGGTCTCGAACGAGGGCAGCGCCACGGCCCAGCTCGTGGCCCGGGAGTGGGTCATCACCAACGCCGACGGCGAAATCGAACGCGTGAAGGGCGCCGGCGTCGTGGGCGAGCAGCCGGTCCTGGCGCCGGGCGCGTCCTTCGAGTACACGAGCTTCTGCCCGCTTCGGACACCTGTCGGCTCGATGCATGGACACTATCAGATGGTGACGCCGGAGGGGGAGCAGTTCGAGGCCATCATCGCGCCCTTCACGCTCGCCATTCCCAACGCACTGAACTGACACCTGCCTCAATCGAGGCTCGCCCGCTCGCTGTCGCCCATCTCGACACCGCCTCCCGGGAAGTACTCCCGCCAGCGCCGCGAGACGGTGGCGGCGGTGTCGTCACGGCACGACAGCTCGCGCGGATACCAGGGCTTCAGACGCGCGTCGATCACGATTGGTCCCCGAAACGCCACGTGGTTCCTCACGATGTGGCGCTCCGCCGCGTGGATATCGGCGGCAGGCTCGAAGCGCGTGAAGGTCGTCCACAGGAAATTCATCGGTGACGCGGCCGCTCGGGCCGGCTCGTCGGTCACCACCACGAGGGGCCAGTCCGCAAACGCCGGGTGTGCGGCCAGCCGCCCCGGAGCCCCTGGCTCGTCCTCGTACGCCGCGGCGCCGACGACGAGGCAGCCCCCACAGAAGACCCTGACGTCGGAGACACCGTGCGGCATGCTCGCAGCCGTGAAGGCCCGCGGCAGGTCGCGCACGGGATCCCCC
>JABFRY010000105.1 GCA_013140955.1 Acidobacteriota bacterium | reverse complement strand
GACCCAGGGCAATGGGAAGGTCGAACCAGGAGCCTCCCTTGCGCACGTCGGCCGGGGAGAGGTTCACGGTGATGCGGTGCGGTGGGAACTCGTAGCCCGAGTTGCGAATCGCCGAGCGGACCCGGTCCCGGCTCTCACGAACCGTGGCGTCGGGCAGGCCCACCATGAGGAAGATGGGCAGGCCGAAGCTGACGTCCACCTCGATGCGTACGAGGCACGCCTCCACGCCCAGGAGGGCCGCGCTGTGCAGGGCCGACAGCATGTCGTCGCCCCGTGCAAACCTCGTGCAGGCCGGCTGCTGGGTCGGCTGCTGGTGGGGAGGAGGCGGCCCCGTGCGCTCCCGGCCCCAAATGGCGGCCTCGTGACGGGCGCGCGTCTGCAGGGACCACACCGCGCGCCGTGCGGGACGGTGGCAGGATCCGCCGACGCGTACGTCCGCGCCCGGCGCGGAGGCCAAGACGGAGGCGGTGTCAGTCGGTGCGTGCCGACGACGTCGTGTAGATCGTGAGCCGGTCGCCCACGCGAATCAGGGTGCCGCGCAAGCGGTTCCAGTCCCTGATGGCGGCGACGGTCGTGCGGAACGTGCGGGCGATGGAGTAGAGCGTATCCCCGCGCTGGACGCGGTAGATCAGGCGTTCGCGCTCGGCCGGTCCCGCGGCCGCAGGGCCGGCGCTCGCGGCCGGCACGGCATCCACCTGCGCCGCCGGTCCACTCGCCGACGCCAGCAGCAGCGGGGGCTCGCGGGGCACGATGAGGCGCTCCCCTTCGCGGACCCGCGCGTTCAGCGGCAGGTAGTTGGCTTCGGCCAGTTCCTGCCGATTCACCTTCAGTGTGCGGGCAATCGAGACGAGGCTTTCGCCCTTCTTGACCGTATGCCAGCGGAACGTCGCCAGGCTCTCGGGGTTTGCGCGCGCGAGCTGATCCCGCACCAGATAGCCCGTACCGTCGGGGACCTTCAACTCGAATCCGGTGTCCCGGACGGGGGTGGTCCAGCGCCGGAGTTCCGGGTTGAGTTCACGCAACACCTGCACCGGCGTCTCGATCCACTCGGCCACACGCCGGATGTCGACGGGATGGGGCAGCGCGATCCGCTCCACGTAGCTGTCCCCGGCCGGGACGACCTGCAAGCCATACTGCTCGGGGTTCCTGGCAATGATGGCGGCGGCGAGGATGAGCGGCACGTAGTTGCGGGTCTCCTGCGGCAGGAAGCTGCTGGAGCGGCTCAGGTCCCAGAAGGAGGAGAGGCCGGAGCGGCGCATGGCCCGTTGCACGCGGCCAGGTCCGCCGTTGTACGCCGCCAGTGCCAGATGCCAGTCCCCGAACATGCCGTGCAGCGTCTTGAGGTAGCGGGCGGCGGCGCGGGTGGCCTTTTCCGGCTCGGCGCGCTCGTCCAGATACCAGTCCTGCTTCAGGCCGTTCTCCGTGGCCGTGGCGCTCATGAACTGCCAGATACCCCTGGCGCGGGCTCGCGAGACGGCCGTCGGCTTGAAGGCGCTCTCGATGAGGGGAACGTAGGCGAGGTCGAGCGGCAGGCCCTCTGCGCGAAACACCTCGAAGATCATCGGGAGATAGCGCACGCCCCGCGAGAGCCCGTCCTCCATGTGGCCTTTCATCCGGCCCGAGAGCAGGTCCACGTACGACAGTACCCGCTGGTTGAGCGGAATGTCGATGTCGTGAACGCCTTGCGCAAGATCTGCGACGACCGCCTCCTGGGTCGCACCCGTGGCGTCGTCGTCGAACGTGATGGCGAGCAGCTCGTCCCTGGTCGCGGGCTCGTACTGCGGCTCCATGAACCCGTCACCCTCGGTGAGGGCCACGACCTCCAGCGCGCTGATCCGCTCGACGAGCCGATCGAAGTGCTCGCGGAGGCGCGGCTCGCCCCGGGCGCCCGCTGGCCATGCAAGCAGGACGTGTACGGCGTCGTTGAACGCGGCCCGGGCCGTGTCGAGGTGCCCAACCTGCAGTTCCGACTCGCCCAGGGCGAAGTGGCGTTGCGACAAGGCAATCAGGGCCAGCACGGGATCGCCGGCCTGACGGGGTGCCAGCTCCGCACGCGTCGTGGTGGACGCCACCGGGGCCACCGTTGCCGGCGCGGGTGACACGGTCGGCGTCGAGGATCCGCCGGACGTGGCGCAGCCGGCAGCCAGGACGACACCGACGAGGGCCGCGACGACCGCGCGGCAGGGGCTCGGCATAAGCGGCCACCTTACCATCGGGCCTTCGCGGCGGTCAAACCGCAAGTCCTGCCTTGTCAGCACTTGGCACACGCCGTTGGTGACTGCCCTGGTGACCTCCCGGGCGAGGGTCCTCGCCAGGGGGCGCGCCGCCGTCAGGCCCCGTTGACCGACGCGACGGCCACGGTGCGGTGGCTTGGCGGCGCCGTCCGCGCCTGCCGGCGGCCGCATGGGGCTCAGCGCCGGTCGGACGGCCACCCCTCCTCGACGAAGACCCGGTGCGCCTCTCCGAGATCGCGCGCCGCGGGCGTGACGATCGTGCGCTCACCGATGCGGAGTGTGCGGCCCTCGCGGAGCGCCGTGCGCACATCGTCCTCACAGACGAATTCGAGCGCCACCGTCGGTGTGGGGGGCGAGGGCGACCCGGCAGGCTCGCGGCGGGGGAAGGTCGGCGCGGCCTGGCCAACCGGGCCGGGGCTGGACGGCTTCACC
>JABFRY010000149.1 GCA_013140955.1 Acidobacteriota bacterium | reverse complement strand
GTCCGGTGGCGCCTGCAGCACCACCCTGTCCGGCCGCAGCAGCCGGTTCGGGCGTGGCCGCACCGTTCTGAGCCGCCTCGACCCCGGCGGGGGCGGCAGGCGCCACCGGACCGGCGGGCATCTGCAGCGCAGGCAGTGCGGGGGCGGCGGTCGACAGACCGGTCCGCTGCGCCCACTGTTCGCGCACGATGTCGTAGCTCGATCGCGGCCCCTCACCGAGGAGCACGGCCAGCACTTCGTGCGCGGAACGCCCGTTGTAGAGCGGCGCGATGAGCGGCTGCACGATGGTGACGGTGCCGTCTTCGGCCCGCGCGTCGCTCCACGCTTCGAGGAAGTGCGTCTCCGGCAGGATCCAGTGGCTGAGCGCGCTGGTCTCGTCCTCGTAGAGCCCCAGACGGACGCGCAGCGGCACCTGCTGCATGGCGTCCGCAAATTGCAGGTCGGAGGGCGCCGAGTAGGCCGGGTTGCCACCGAGGACCACGAGCAGATCGACAGAGCCGGCGTTCATGTCGGCCACGAGCGTCCGCAGGTCGTCGAGCTGGTTGGCGGGCTGCTCGTCGGGACGCTGCGTGTAGACGACGGTGGCGCCCACGTTGCCGAGCGCCGCATTCATCGCGTGCGCGAGCACGTGGACGGCCGGCGGCTGTTCGGCGCCCGCAATCACCAGGCTGCGGCCGCGGTTGGCCTGCAGGTCGGCGACGAGCGGCTGGAGCCACGCCTGCGCCTCTTCGGGCGGGTTGCCGCCCGCGCCCGCCACGCCCAGCTGTCCGGCCACGGCCCGGGCGAACGCCTCGATCTCGGACGCCCGCAGGGGCAGTCGATGGTCGGCGCGGGTGCCGGTGCTCGTCGCCGTGCTCTCGACCGCGTAGAGGCGGTTGAGCATCGACGGATCGCCGTCGATGCGCCGGCGCGAGGCAAACGCGCGCGCATGCCGGAGCCGGCCGGGCCCCGAGCAGAGGAAGTCCGAGTCGAGCGACAGGATGACGTCCGCCCGCTCCACGGTGTACTGCGGGCTCACGTAGTCGCCGAACGCGAGCCGGCTGCCCTCGCGGGCGTTGTGGTCGCCCACGGGCTCCCACTGCACCCAGCGGGCCTGCGGCAGGCGAGCGAGCAACGAACGGATCTGCGCCGCCAGCGTGGGCGACACGACCGTCTCGGTGAGGATGCGGAGCCCGGCTCCGTTGCGTGCCGCCTGCGCGGCCATCACGGTCCGCATGGCGGTGGCGAACTGGGCGAAGTCGCGAATCTCGCCGGAGCTCGTGACGACCTGCGCACGGTCCGGGTCGTACAGGCCGAGAATGGCCGCCTGGGCGAACACGTCCGTGCCGCCGCCGCCGGGATGCTCGGGGTTGCCCTCGATCTTGGTGGGCCGTCCCTCGTGGCTCTCGATGAGCAGGCCCATCGCCGAGCCGGCAAACGGCATGGCGGTCGCGTAGAACAGGGGCTTGCCCGGCACCAGCTCTTCGGGCTGCCGCACGTAGGGCACGAGCAGCTCGTCGGGCTGGCGCGTGCACGCGGTGACGCCGGCCAGGGCGAGCGATGCGCCCATGAGCTTCAGGAAGCCGCGACGCCCCACCGGGTCGAGCCACTCGGAGGCGTTTTGCGGAAACTCGCGGTGGAGGAACTCCTTGAACGCGGGCGTTTCGGCGACCGCCTCGAGGCTCCGCCAATACTCACGGCCGCGCGTACCCTCCAGGCGGGTGCGCAGCGCCTCCAGGTCCGTCTGTGCGTTCATGTCGGAAGTCATCGGTGACACGTGGAGCAGTTGGTGTTGGGCTGAACCCCGTACTCGGCCACGAGCTGCGGGCCGATCACCGACTGCGGCACCGGTGGGCGATAGCCCATGGTGTAGATCTCGCTGCGGGGACGAACGAACTGTTCGGGGGCCCGGTGACATGCCAGGCACCACTCCATCTGCAGCGAGTTCTGCTGCAGCATCAGGGGCATCTGGTCCACGCGGCCGTGGCAGGTCTCGCAGCCCATGCCCTTCTTCACGTGCACGCTGTGATTGAAGTACACGAAGTCGGGCATGTCGTGGACGCGGGTCCAGTTGAGCGCCCGGTCGTCCCGGAAGCTCGAACGCACCGGCTCCAGGAACGGGCTGCTGGCCCAGATCTGGGAGTGGCAGTTCATGCAGGTCTTGGTCGGCGGGATCCCCGCGAATGCCGATGTCTCCACCGAGGTGTGACAGTACCGGCAGTCCAGGCCGACCGTCTGCACGTGGTGCTGATGGCTGAACTGGATGGGTTGCTCCACGTACTCGCTTTGCCGTGTGGCATAGCCGGAACGTGCGAAGAGCATGGCCAGACCGAGGACGGTTCCCGCGAGAACGAGGACCCCGAGAATGCTGAGCCTCGCGAGGGAGTTTGCGCTGCGCTGAAAGATCTGCATCGGTGTTGAACCGGCTCGCCCGCACTGGCGGGCCTGTGCCCGTGAGGCGTGGCTCCGTAATCGCCTATCGGACGGAGTGGTTCCGAGTATGAGCTTGGGAAACCTTGTACCACAGTTGTGAAAAAAGGATCAAGCGGTGCGCTACAATGCGCGGCGATCATGAGCGAGAGGAAATACCGCCAGCGCGGGTACCAGGACAGCGGCCGGGACGAACGGCCCCGGGCCCCCGCGCTGGCGGTATTTCCTCTCGCTCATGATCGCCGCGCATTGTAGCGC
>JABFRY010000342.1 GCA_013140955.1 Acidobacteriota bacterium | reverse complement strand
ACCCCGGATAGATGTCGGCCTGGGCTTCACCTTCCGCTTTCCCACGATCGACGTCGCCCTGGCCGACATCTATCCGGGGTGACGCGAGCGGCAGCACGGGCCGCCCCGCCTCCCACGAGCGGCACAGGCGGGCCGCGGCCGGCCGTCAGCGGTCCCTGGCCACCACGCCCGCGTAGCAGGCTTCGTACATCGGCACCACGCGCTCGGCACTGAACCGCTCCCGCACGCGGCGGCTCGCGGCCTCGCCGATACGGCACCGCAGCTCCGGGTCGCGCAGCACGGCCACAGCGCTCTCGGCCATGTCGTCGAGCGCCGCCGGCGGGTGCAGGAAGCCGCTCACGCCGTGCTCGATCACCTCGGGCAGGCCACCCACCGCCGAGGCCACCACCGGCACGCCGCACGACATGGCCTCGAGCGCGGCCAGGCCGAAACTCTCCTGTGCGGAGGGCAGCAGGAAGACGTCGGCGCTCGACATCAGGGGCAGCACCTCTTCCTGCGCGCCCACGGCGTGCACCAGGCTGGCGAACCCCAGCTCGCGGGCCATGCGCTGCGCCATGGGCAACTCCGGCCCATCGCCCACCAGCAGCAGGCGCGCCGGCACGCGGCGCCTGATGCGATCGAAGATTTCCATCACCGCATCGATCCGCTTCACCGGCCGGAAATTGGAGACGTGAATGACGAGGCGTGTCTCCGGATCGTCACCGCAGAAGCGCCGTCGCAGGTCCGGCACCTCGAGCCGCCGATGCACCGACACGTCGAGGAAGTTGGGAATGACGTCGATCGGCCGCGACACCGCCAGCTGCTCGACCGTGGAGGCACGCAGGCTGTCGGACACGGCGGTCACGGCGTCGGACTGCTCGATGGAAAACGCCACGATCTCGCGGTACGACGAGTCGCTCCCGACCAGGGTGATGTCGGTGCCGTGCAGCGTCGTCACCACGCGGGGCGCAGCGCCCCCGTTGGCACCCAGCACCTGCCGCGCGAGGAAGGCGGCGGTGGCGTGCGGCACGGCGTAGTGGGCGTGAATGACGTCCAGCTGGGAATCGCGCGCGACCTGCACCACCTTGTTCGCGAGCGACAGCAGGTACTGGGGCTCGCGAAACAGCGGGTAGGTCGGCGTGAGCACCTGATGGAAATAGAGTCCCGCCTGGAATTCACCGAGGCGAAACGGCGTCTCCGTGCTGATGAAATGCACCTGGTGTCCGCGACGCGCCAGGACTTTGCCGAGCTCGGTGGCGACGATGCCGCTGCCCCCCACCGAGGCATAACAGATGATGCCGATGTTCACGTGTGTGTCCAGTGCTTGAGCAGGTGCGGCCGCACGATGGGTTCCCTGACGACCAGCCCCTCGGCATACTCGACCCCTGCCAGCGCGCCGAACTGCGCGTCGCGACTCTCGATGAGCTGCGAAAAGCGCGAGGAGGTGAGGCGCGTGGCGACGGCGTCGGCTGAGGGCGGCTTGAACTGGGTGACGTGACAGGCCAGCGCCTGCCGCTTGGTCGCGTAGTGCTCCGTCACGTCCACGACGAACGACGGAGGCGCGGAGTCGTTGATGAAGTAGTAACAGGCCCAGTCGGGCTTCCACGCGTCGCCCTGCGCCTGGTATCGACGCAGACCGGCGTTGAACACGGCTTCGGTCAGCATCTGGCTCGCGGCGACATGGTCGGGATGGCGGTCCGACCAGTAGGGCAGGGCCACGGTCTTCGGCCGCGCACGACGCACCAGTTCCGCCACCGCCAGCAGGTGCGACGGGTCGGAGCCGATGCGGCGGTCCGGCAGCCGCAGGTTCACGCGCCACGCGGCGCCCAGCACCACCCGCGCCGCCTCCGACTCGGCGAGACGCTCCTCGACGGTGCCGTTGCTGCCCATCTCGCCGGCCGTGAGGTCGCACAGGCCGACGGCATGGCCGAGGGCCGCATGACGGGCCACGGTGCCTCCGAGTCCGATTTCGATGTCGTCGGGATGCGGCCCGAACACCAGCAGGTCGACAGAATCCATGTCCCGGTCCGCCCCTTCCGTTACCGCCCGAAGCCGAACGCGGCGTCGGATTTGTCGGGACGCCCGGTGAGAGCCCGCCAGACGATGCGCGCCGCCAGAAATGCCCCGGTGAGCGATTCGTCCGCGCCCCCGAGGGCGAACAGATGCCTCGGGTAGTTGCGGTGCGCGCCCACGTAGCCGATGCCGTCCGCCGTGTCGTGATACGGCGCGTCCCACCCGAACTCGGGCTGAAGGCCGATGATACCCGGCCAGGCCGTCAGGAGTTCGTACATGAGTTGACCCGTGCGCTGCGTCAGGGTGGCCTGCTTGCGCGCCGGCGTCGTGGCGGGCTGCTCCCCGCCGGCGACCAGCACCTGCCGGCCCGCCCAGCGCAGGCTCCGAATGCCCGACGTCAGATCCCCGACGGCGACACTCGCCGCGGGCAGCGCGCGCCGGACAGGAGCGGAAACGGGCGCCGTGAGCACGTGGTAGCGCTCGCACGCCTGGAAGTGGCGACGCAGGGGTGCGAAGAGCGACGTAGGGCCTGCGGTGGCCACCACCACCGTCCCCGCCCGCACGCGAACGCCCGCGCGGGTCACGACCTCCACGCCCTGCCGCCCGGTCGCGATGCGGCGCACCTCCACCTGCTCGAACTGCCGTGCCCCATGACGACGCGCGGCCGCCGCGAGGC
>JABFRY010000533.1 GCA_013140955.1 Acidobacteriota bacterium | reverse complement strand
GCGGGCGCCGTCGCGTGGGCTACGCCCGCGCGGGCGCGGCCACGGGCGCGGCCATTATAGGCCCGCGGCCCCGTCTGTCAGCCCCGGCGCTGCCCGACGCGCCACCGGTTGCCGTCCGGGTCTGCCAACGCCACTTCCCGCGCCCACGGCTGCTCCTCGATCGGCACGCCAAACTCCCGGGCAATGGCCTCCACGTCGTCCACGTACAGGTACACGAGCGTGTCGGGCCGGGCATCGCCCTCGTGCTCGGAGAGGTGCAGCGCATTGGGGCCACGCCGCAGGAAGAGGTACAGGGGCAGGCCGGGCGCGAACCGATGCTCGCCCTCCACTGTGAAGCCAAGCCGGGCGTACCACGCGGCTGCCACCGGGCCATTCGTCACGCGGAGTATCGGGACCAGTTCCTCGGGCATGGGCGGGGACAGGCTGGCAGAATAGTGTCACCCATGGCCGACGTATTCATCAACTACGCCCGACAGGACCGCGACGTCGCTCAGGAACTGGCTGCCGGCCTCGTCTCGCACGGTCTGTCTGTCTGGTCTGATCTCGCTCTGACAGCGGGCGACCTCTTCATCGACGCCATCCAGGACGCGATGGCCAGTGCAGGTTGCGTCCTCACGATCTGGTCGCGCCATTCAGTGAGTTCGAGCTGGGTGCAGGCTGAAGCCCAGTTTGCGATGAAGCGGGGAAAGCTGCTTCCCGTCGCCATTGATGACGTCGCGATTCCACCGGCCTTCTTGACCGTACAGACGGCCCTGCTGCGTCGTTCAGAACCGCACTGGCTCGATCGCCTGGCCGCCGACGTCAGGCGGGTCGTGCAGCGTGACGGGGATCGCGCTCTTCCTTCTGCACCCGCGCCGGCGAAGGCACTTGCTCGAACCAGCGCGGTCCTGCCACCGGATGCTGTCGCTGTTCGCAAGAAGGCCTTCGTGAGTTACGCAGAAGAGGACGAGGATACGGCCATCGACCTCGTCGAGCACCTGGAAGCCGGCGGCTGTCCGTGCTGGATCTCGTTTCGCGACGTCGACCCGGGTGACGACTACCGACGTTCCATCATCGCGGCGATGGATGAAGTCTCCTTTCTCGTCCTCGTCTACAGCAAGTACGTCAATACCAGCTTCGACATTGCGACGGAACTCCTCCTTGCGCGGAAGCGTGGGCGCAGGCGCTTCGTGTTGAGAATGGACCCGGCCGAAGCAGATGGTCCCGTGGAGTACGAGCTGGCCACCGTGCAGTGGATCGACTGCATCTCGGACCGCAAGGCAGGTTTCGACCGCATCGTTCGCCGCGCGGCGATGCTGTGAGGCGCGGACGCGCTTGCTCTTCAGCCTGGGCAGCCGTCCGACGATCGGCCAGATGATCGGCCACTTGGCACGTAAGATGTGCCGAGATGGCCGATGATTGTTGCCTGATTCGATGAGCAGTGATCGGCCAGATCTGCCTCAAGACGCGGCAGGCTGCTTGGAGCCGGCGCGCCTCGAGCATCCGCCCGATGCGGTCGCCGACCTTGCGGCGGAACTCTCCGCCGTCTCAGCCAGGCTGGGGCGCTCACTCCATCTGCACTCCGACGAACTCGGTACGCATCAGAACGTCAGACTGCACCGCGCAGCTCCTCGATCATCTCGATCCAGAGCTGCAAGGTTAGGTCTTCGCGGTCCGGTCGCCCCAGCTTGGGCCGCAGTTCGTCGCGGTACCGCTGCCGCAGGACGTCGATGTCGAGTCCGGGGCCACGCCCGAGGGCGACGACGTCCTCACGATCACGGTCGATGTTCCGGCACAACTTTGCCAGGACGAGGTCGTGCCGCTCGAAGGCGCGCAGACGGAGCCGGGTGAGCCCATCGACGTTCATCGGAATCAGCCGGGTGTCGTAGTCGTCAGGGACGTCGGCCACGGTCACGATGTCGACGTACACCCGATGCCGCTTGTGGAGCGCACTTCCGCGTCCGGCGAGCTGAGCGATCGAACCCTTGTCGGTGCCGAGGCTTTCGATCACATCGACATCGGCGGTGGCCCGAACGCAACCGTAGTGTTCGGCCAGCACGAAGCCACCCATGCAGTGCAGCTCGGTGTCCTGCGCGAGCGCCCGGTCCAGGGCCACCAGCATGGACTGCCACGGTTCGTGCAGTTGCTTAGGCTTCGAAGCCACGCGCAAGCTCGCTGGCGCTTAGGTTCGAGAGGACGTTCCAGTGCGCCGCCTCGGGCGACCGGTGCTGGCGAAGCCATTGCCGTTCGGCCTCGGTCATCGACGTCCGAAACGTGTCCTCTCGCTGCAGGCGGGAATGCTCCAAGGCCTGCTCCACCCTCGTGAGCGAGGCGACCGCATCGGCGTCGCCCTTCTGTTCCGCCAGCTGCCGGGCCAGGGTCACCAGGAAACCAAGCCGGTTCTGTAGATCCTCCACCTTGGCCTGGCGGACGACCCAGTTCCAATCCAGGTCGGCGTACTTCACCGCGACCCACACCAGCGCCTCGACCAGGCGCGCAACGAGTTCCGCCGACCTGAGCGTGCGCAGCAGCACCTCCGCCGGATTGAGCCGTCGCCGTGGTCGGCGGTAGGCAAACCCCGGGTATCCCAACGTCGCCAACGCGGTGGTCGCCGCCTCATCAGCAAGCGCCGTGCTGGCCGAACCGACGGGTACGGCGGTCGCAGGCAGGTCGAGCAAACGGGTGACCTTGTGCGCCAGGGTGGCCGGCACGGCTCGCTGTGCTCGTTCCAGGAGGCAGACGTACCCCTGCGTCACGCCGAGGCGCTCGGCCAGCTCCGCCTGTGTCCAGCCGCGTGCCTTGCGGTGCGCACGCACCTGCTTCCCGGTCATGAACAAAATATTACATCATTTGTAATATTCGGGCCAGTCAGCCAGGTTGACGACCGAGAACGACCGGCGTTCTCCTGCGCGCATCTCCTCGGGCATGGGGGGACAGGCTACTCCTGATCCGGAGGACAGCGCGAGCGTCGGCCGGTGTTCCCCGTGGAGGCGCTTCGGGAGCCTGCCTGGGAACACCCTGTATGACGTTCCCCGCTAGGTCGTTGCTCGCGACGCTGACTCCCCGTTGGCTCGTTGCTGGATGTCTCGACAGCGCTCGATGACCGATTCGAACGTTGGAGGTGTGTCGAAGAAAAGGCGGTCATCGACCATGCGGGCGTAGTCGTCGGCGAGAGCCTGCAGCCGATCGCCGTGCGGCACGAGCTGAAGGTGACCGCGAACCGCGGTGGCGTAGTCGATATGGGCCCCGGCGCCATCCTTCTCGCGAAAGAAGACGTTCTTGTGCCGCCCCACGCGGTCGGCGAGGCCGCGATCGGCAAGGGCGGCATTCACATGGCCGTGGCGGTCCATGGCGACGATGTCGGACCAGTGGCGCGAGAACCGGTCGTCGCCACGAAGCCTTCCTCCTCGACAGAACACATGGATGGCCGTCGCCTTTTCCCAGAACGTCCTTTCCGGCCGCATGACGGCCGGCGTTGCAGACGGGAAGGTCACGTCCGGCAGGTAGGGCGCGGCGTCACAGGTCACCAGTCGTGGCTCCGAAGGCTCGCCGGTTGATCGTGCGCCGAACTCGAGGAGCACCACGGGACTGACGTAGCCTGTCCCCGTCGCCAGCGGTTCGTAGGTGATGGTCGCCGTGACATCGTGCGCGACTACGGTGGCGGCCAGTCCACGCTCGGAGAGCCGACGCTCGAGTGTCGGTACAACCTCGTCCCTGGTCCACGTGCGGAGTCGCGTCCTGATGGTCTTCGTCCACTTCTGTTCCTGGCTCTGGCTTTGCGGAAGCCCATCGCTGCCTGGTTCGGCGAGGTCGGGCGCAATCGCCCTGATGTCGTACGTCAGGTCGACGTCTTCCGAGAACCGGGCGATGGCCTGGTACGCCTTCGACAGAGAAGTGCCGCCCTTGAAGACAAGGTGCGGCCCGAAGGGGGCGCCAGCGAGGGTCTCAAGTGCCCATACGACCCAGACATCCTTCTGAAGGAGGTGCACGGGTCGGCCGGAGCGGTCAGCCGCCACCCCCAGCGCGTCTGCCTGGTCGTTCCGCGCGAGAGACAGGAAGGCCTCAGCCATGCGCGACCATTGCGCTGAGCCGCTCAGCCATCCAGGTTGGCACTCGGCCACGCACACGCGAGAGTTCCACAATTGTTTCCGGCGACAGCGTGCTCGTGAGCTGAGTGGCCAGAGCCTCGCTCCGCTCGCGCCCTGCCCACGCCAACGCGCGAATCACGGCACCTGCGGGGCGCCCAGCAAGGGTCAGCTGCCATCGCGGCGCATGGCGGAGTTCAACCGTCTGCGCGCCGAGCGTCAGATGACGTGTGCGTCCTGACGTGAGGTATACCGGACGGAGCGGCACCTGCGTGGTAAGCCCCAACTGATTGGCGGTGGCGGCGCCACCCGGCGCAATGACTTCTCCGGTCTCCACTTGGAGCGCCTGGAGGAGCGCGGACACGTCCGGACTCCGCGTGCCAAATCTCGTCTGCATCGGGCGGACGTACAGTCCGCGGCCAATGCGCAGCAGCTGCCCGCGCCTGGACAAACGTGAGAGTGCCTGATCAACCGCCGCTCGGCTGCCCAGGTGCAGGAGCTTCTTGGCGGCGAGCGGCACCGTCGCGGGCCACGCGGCGACCTCCGACTCGATTCGCTCTGGAAGGCGCCCCTTCATACTGTCAGAAGTATATCAATATTTCTGACAAGTCTCACGCCTGGCTACTGGCTGCCGGGGTGTCCTCGGCCTGCCCAGCTGTACATGAGATCGGCCAGACGATCGGCCACTTGGCACACAAGATGTGCCGAGATGGCCCATGATCAGGGCTGAAGTCGATGAGCGGCAATCGGCCAGACCAGCAGATGGAGACGCCAACCCACCTGGAACCGGCGCGCCTTGAGCATCCGCCCGCGGCGGTCGCTGACCTTTCGGCAGAACTCTCCGCCGCCTCAGCCAGGCTGGGGCGTTCACTCCATCCGCACACCGCCCGTCATCTGGCCGGGCTCGTGCGGATCATGAACACCTACTACAGCAATCTCATCGAAGGGCACGACACCAGGCCTCGCGACATCGAGCGCGCGCTCGCCGGCGAGTTCGACAGCGACGCCGGACGGCGCGATCTGCAGGTGGAAGCGGCCGCCCATGTGCGCGTGCAGGCAGCCGTCGACCAGCTCGCTGCCGAGGGGCGCCTGCCGGAACCTGCGTCCGTGGAGTTCGTACGATGGCTGCACCGGGAGTTCTACCGGGATGCCCCCGAGTCGATGCTCCGGGTTGGCACGGCGGACCGTGCGTTCATCATGAGCCCGGCGAGTGGCGATCGCGACCGGACCAGGACGTCGCCGTTGGACGGCATCTGCCGCCGTCGAGCCACCGGGTCGAAGACTTCATGCGCTACTTCGCGCACCGCTACGAGTTGGCGCCCCTGGGCAAGGCCGGTCGCATCATTGCCCTGGCCGCCGCCCATCATCGTTTCAACTACGTGCACCCGTTTCCGGACGGGAATGGTCGCGTCAGTCGGCTCATGAGCCACGCGATGGCGTGGACCGCGGATGTCGCCGCCCACGGACTCTGGTCCATCTCACGAGGCTTGGCCCGAGGCCTCGAGAGCCGCGGTGAGTACACGCAGATGATGGACCTGGCCGACACCCCGAGGCGAAGCGACATCGATGGCCGAGGCAATCTGTCGGAGCGCGCGCTCATCGAGTTCGTGACCTGGTTCCTGCGCGTTGCGCTCGATCAGGTGACGTTCATGTCGAGCCTCTTCGACATCGACACGCTCGCCAGGCGCCTGCGCACCCTCGTGGCCGAAGATCCTGCCCTCAAGCCCGAGGCTGCACGCCTGCTGGAAGAGACCCTCGTGCGCGGTGAGATCGAGCGGGGCGAGGCCTCGCGCATCACGGGCCTGCCGGAACGCTCCGCGCGTCGCCTGCTCACGGAGGTGACCCACGCGGGGCTCCTCGCCTCGTCCACCCCGAAAGGGGCCGTCTCGCTTCGCTTTCCGGCCAAGAGCCTCGAGGTTCTCTTTCCGCGCCTCTACCCGCGGGCTTGAAGGGGGGCGCGGGTGGCGCACCAGTCAGTCCGCGGCGACCAGACGCGGCTCACCCCTCGGCCCTCGGCGCCGGCTCCGCATCCAGCAAATCCAGCACGCGCTGGGCAAGCAGGCGGCCGCGGGCCTCGGGAATGGTGCTGGCGAACCGCTGCACGTACAGCGTGGCCTGGTGCTCGAAGCGCCGGCGCAGGGCCTGGGCGTCGCGTTCGCGGCCGGGCAGGCGGTCGGCGCAGGCACCGCCGGTGTGCAGCAGGCGCACGTGGGTGAAGGTGGGCTGCGGCGGGTCGGGCGCCGACAGATAGTCCTGCAGCAGCTGCCACGCGGTGTCGTGGTGCTGGCTGGCCACGTGGGCGGCGGACGACTCGAGCAGCGCCTGCCGGTGTGCTTCGAGCGGCACGAGCAGCTGGGCGTCTTCCACGAGGTCCGCGACCACCTGCGGGTCCTCGAGCGGTGAGAGGAAGGTGTGCACCTGCTGCAGGATGGCCAGTGCGTCGAGCGCGGCGCCGGCGCGAAGGGCATGGCGCTCGCGTTCGAGCAGCGCCTCCAGTTCGTCCACCACCTCCATGTACAGCTCGCGCCAGCGGGGCTCGCCCGGCTGGTAGCGCATGAGTAGCTGCAGCGCCTCGCGCTCGGCTTCGTCGTTGGGCTTGGCCACCTGGAAGTGGTAGTGCAGGCTTCCAATCAGCTCCCCTACCAGCAAGTCCAGTTGCGGCACGTCGGGGATAGAGAGGCCCGCCTCCGCAATAGCGAACAGGGACCGGGGGTTGCTGAAGCGGCTCCAACGGCCGCGTGCCGCTTCGGCCACCCGCTCCGGTGGCAGGTAGGCGTCGTCCGTCACCCAGCCCAGCACGAGGCGGACCATGAACTCGTATGTCGTGACGGGCGGAGTGACCACGGCCCCCTCGGCCACCGCCAGCTGCACGTGCGGGTTCAACGCGTCCACCATGCCGCTGGTCCACGGTGCCAACCAGCCGGCCGGGTCTGTGGGAAGCCTGCGCCCCAGGCAGAACATGGCGAAGCCGTCGCCGGGCCGTACCAGCATCCACAGGTCGCGGCCCGTCACTTCAGGCAGTCCTGCGCCCTCGGCCAGCTCGTGGAGCCGGCGGCACTCGTCCGCAAGGACGAAGACCGCCATCCGCACGACGTGATCGTCGGGACTCGGCAACGGGTCGATGGGGCCCACGTAGGTGGTGAGCAACGCTATCGCCCGGAGGAGGGTTGTGCGCGCACGTTCAGTGTCGCCGCCGAGCCGGAACGACTGGCAGGCCAGCCCCAGTGCTTCCACCGACTTCAGGTCCACATCGCGGCCGGCCGCTGGGTTCATCTCGTGGAGCAGGCGAACGCAGTCGAGCCACACCTCTGCCAGCAGCAGTTGGACGCCTGCTTCCATCGCGAGCCCGGTGAGCAGCGTGGTGATCTGCTCGTTCCACGCCAGCAGCAGCGCCGGCGGATAGCGGCGGGTGCGAATGGTGTCGTAGAAGAGCAGCGCGTCCCAGGCCGCCGCCCGCGCATCGAGCGTCCTGAAGAAGTGCCACCGGTGCCACCGCACGAAGGCGGCCAGCGCCCGAGACCCCACGCCTTCGGCCTCGGCAATGGTCACCTCGAACAGGCGGTCCCAGCGCAGCCACCATCCGGGGTGCCCTTCGTGGAAGGCCTCCGGTCGGCGGGTCAGGAGGCGCGCCAGCGTTTCCACGGCCGTGAGGCGCACGCGCCGCAGGCCCAGGACGCTGCCGAGCAGCACGCACTGCTCCAGGTGCTCGCGCGCCAGCACGGGCAGGCGTGCCTCGAATCCCGCGGTGGTCTGCCCGCAGAGCGCGGCCACGGTGGCGGCCAGGGGCTGGTAGTCCGCGTGGGCGCGCGCCTCTGCACCGAAGGCGTTCAGCCGCGCCGCCCACCATTCCTCCAGCGCGCTCAGATATTCCGCCCGGCCCAGGTGCCAGGTGGCCAGCAGGCCCAGCGCGTGCTCCGCGGGCCGCGTGGCCTCGAGCCGTGCCTGAAAGGTGCGGAGCGCGGCCTCGCATGCCGCGTCGTTCGGCGTATGGATGTGACGCCTGACGGCAGCGCCCAGCAGCTCGTACTCGCTGGTGTCGGCCTCGGCCGACGCTGCGGGGGCACCCAGCGGAAACTCCGGAGCCGAGTACACGCCGCTGCCGCCCAGGGCCTCGCCGGCGTTCCAGAAGCGCAGCACGCGGTTCAGGTTCTGGAGGGCCGGCACCAGGCCAGCGTCGGGGATGTCCTGCGGCTCGGCGCCCGCAGCCCGGTAGGTGCGGTCGGCGTCCAGGACGGCCTGAACGGCGTGCTCCTCCGCGGCAACAGGCAGCCAGGGCGCGGGCGTGTGCTCCAGGTCTACCACGTAGCAGAGGGCCTGCTCGGTGGCCCAGGCCGTGCGCAGCGCAGCGCCCGCTGACGTGTCTGCCCCTCCGCTCGCCTCCGCGTGCTGGACGGCGGCCGCCGCCACGGGCAGCGCCTGCCGGCAGCCGGCCATGTGGCCCTCCACCCGCC
>JABFRY010000013.1 GCA_013140955.1 Acidobacteriota bacterium | reverse complement strand
GGTCGGCGTCCTCCACCTCCAGGCCGGCCAGCACCCGCCCGAAGTCGGCCCCGTGGTTCCGGTAGTGGAACAGGCTGATGTTCCAGCGGCCGCCCAGGGTGTCCAGAAAGGTGAGCAGGGCGCCGGCCGGCTCCATGATGCTGCGCGTGTCGTCGAACACGTCCTTGATGGCGGCACACACTTCGTCGTTGCTGACCCGGATGATCTCGTCCACCGTCTCGCGCGCGATCTCGAAGGTGAGCTCGCCCACGTCGCGCACGGCCACGCCGTCGGCGAAGATGCCCACTGTGTCGAGGTGCACGCGCTGACCCGCCTCGAGGGAGCGGTACATGGCGTCGGCCTCGTAGGGCTCGACGCCGATGATCTTCACGCCCGGCAGCAGCGCCTTGATGTAGCCGCCGATGCCGGCAATGAGCCCCCCGCCACCCACGGGCACGAACACCGCCGAGAGCCGGTCGTGGCTGTGCCGCACGATCTCGGCGCCAATCGTGCCCTGCCCAGCGATGACCAGCGGGTCGTCGAACGGGTGGATGAAGGTCAGGCCCGACTCGCCCACCAGCGTGTCGCAATGCGCCTTGGCATCGGCGTAGCTGTCGCCAGAGAGGATGACCTCCGCGCCCATGGCCTCGACCGCTTCCACCTTGATGCGCGGCGTGGTCTGGGGCATCACGATCACCGCGCGCAGCCCGAGCCGCTGCGCCGAGTAGGCGACGCCCTGCGAGTGATTGCCCGCGCTGGCCGTGATGACGCCCTGCGTCCGCTCGGCGGCGGTGAGGTGGGCGATGCGGTTGTAGGCGCCCCGCAGCTTGAAGCTGAAGACCGGCTGGAGGTCTTCGCGCTTGAAGAGGACCTCGTGCCCGAGCCGTCGGGACAGCCGGGGAGCGGGGTCGAGCGGCGTCTCGCGCGCGACGTCGTAGACCCGGCTGGTGAGGATGTCGTGGAGGAGCCGTGTACGTGCTGGGGTCACTTCGATACGCCTGGGAACTGCTCCCAGCGTACCTCAACCGTCCTGGTGCTGTCCCGCAGGGCCGCCGGCGTGACGGCCGTTGAGGGCCCACGCCTCGAGCAGGCTGAGCACGAGGATGATGCCGTCCAGCAGTGACGGCCAGCGCCACGCAAACGGCGGCAGCGGCAGGAACGACGCCGACAGGGCCAGGTAGCACGCGGCCAAGGCGAACACCTGCCACGCGCGGCCGCCGTGTCCGCCGATGGCCTGCCGTACCGCAAACCCCACGGCCACGCCGACGCGGATGGCCAGCACGCGCCACTCGAGGCCCGTGACCGCGCGCAGGCCGCCTGCCAGCAGCCACGCGGCACCGCCGACGACGACGCACGCCACGATCGCACGGACGATGCGAGGCGACGTTGCGGGCGCGCCACGGCCAGGGCCAGGGCCAGGGTCAGCGTCGGTGTCAGCGTCAGTGTCAGGAGGGAGCGGAGCGGGACCACCCGGAACCTCGCTGGCGCGTCGGTGTTCGTCTGACACCATGCGCGAACAGGGCGCGCACACCGGTCCTGATACGTCGGTCGCATGGAACTCCGCGGCCTGCGACACAAGCGGCGGAGCAAGAGCGGCTGACGGAAGCGGTGGAGTCCTGTCTCCTGGCGCCGGGGGGAGGGGCTCAGGCATCGGTCACCGGACAACCGGGTCGTGCACGCGACTCTACGACGGACGCGGCGGTAACCTTACACCTCAGCCGCGCAGCAGGCAACGACGCAGCCGCAAGCGTCCGCCCGCGCACTGCGCGTATGCGGTGCGCTCGCGCGGTCCGCATATGATGCGGCGATGGCCGACGACACGAGCGCTCCGCGCGGCACCGCCCGCATCACCGTCACACGCAGCGAGCCGGACGACACCAGCCAGCGCGAGATCTATGTGTCTCTGGACGGACAGGAGCTGGCGATTCTCCAGTACCGGGACTCGGTGACACGGGAGGTGCCCGCCGGGGCACACCGGCTGCGCGCCCACAACACGCTGATGTGGAAGACGCTGGATCTCGACCTGCAGCCCGGCGAGCACGCGCGCTTTCGCGTCATCAACAAAGCCGGGTGGGGCACCTACAGCCTGATGGTGTGGCTGGGTGCAGGCCTCCTCTATCTCACCTTCGAGCGCGTCGCCGACGACGGGGCCACGGTCGAGGCCACCTCCTGACCGGCTGCGCCCTGCATGGTAGGATCCGCCGTCGCCCGCACGCGAAGCTGGAGCGGGCACCCGGGCCTTGGGCCCACGCTCTGCTGTCGGCTCACCGCCGACAGTGCCTATCGGACATCCCGGTGTCCCCGGCGCGCTCGCCGGCGGACGAGGCCGGGCACGGAGGAACCTGATGACGTACCGATGCCTGCGGACGGCCCGTCGTGACGCTCGCGTCCACGCACTCGGCCTCGGCCTGGTGGCGCTGCTGGCCACCGGCTGCGGCGGCGATGCGCCGGCGCCCGAGGCCACCACGGCGGATGCCCCAGCCCCGGCCATGACGGACGTGGTCGCCGAGGGCGCCACGCCACAACTGGTGCAGGAAGGCTTCACCTTCACGGAAGGCCCGGTGGCGGGCCCCGATGGCGCGCTCTACTTCTCCGACGTGCGGGAGAGCCGCATCCACCGCGTGCTGCCCGACGGCACGGTGGAGGTGTATCGCGAGAACACCGACGGCGCCAACGGCCTGGCGTTCGACCGGCAGGGCCGGCTCGTGGCGGCCCAGGGTGCGGGCGGCCGGATTGGCGCCTTCGTGGAGAACGGCGGCATCACGCCGCTGGCCGAACGCACGGGCGACGACGGATACGCCCCCAACGATCTGATCCTCGACGCGAGCGGCGGGCTCTACTTCACCGATCCCGGTCCGCGTCCCACGCCCGAGATGCCGGCCACCCGGCCGCCCCGCGTGTTCTACCTCACGCCAGGGGGCGAGACGATGCTGGTCACCGACCAGATCGGCAGGCCCAACGGCATCACGCTGACCCTGGATGGCCGCACGCTGCTCATCGCCGACAGCAATGGTCCCGACGTAATGGCGATGGACGTGGGTCCCGACGGCACCGCCTCGAACCTGCGCCCGTGGGCGCGGCTCCAGGGCATCACCGAGGGCGAGCCCAGCGGTGCCGACGGCATGGCGATCGACGCCGAGGGCCGCCTGTATGTGACGACCACCGTAGGGGTCCAGGTGTTCAGCCCCACGGGCGATCACATCCAGACCATCATGTTCCCGCGCCAGCCCTCGAACGTGGCCTTCGGCGGGCCCGACCGGATGACGCTGTACGTGACCGCGCGCGAAGGGCTGTACAGCCTGCAGATGCGAACGGCCGGACCGGCCGACCGGGCGAAGTAGCGCGATGACGCCCGTCGATCCGCATCCCTGGACCATCTGGCAGCTGCGCGGCAGCGGCCTGGTGGCGCGGTGTGAGGTGCGCTTTGCCGCCATCGGCGTCGAAGCGCGGCTCCTCCGCAACGAGCGCTTCTTCCAGTCGTGCATCTTCGCCACCGGCGAGGACGCGCTGGCCTGGGCGGAAGAACACCGGCGACGCACGGCCGCCGAGACCAGCCCCGCTGGCCGCCGCGTCCACTAGGTCGGGGCACCCTGCACGAACCATGGGCGAGACTTCAGCACGCGGCCTCGGCCTCGTGCTGAAGCCGCGCACACACGTCCTGCGTCTCCCACGGTCTCGCGCGTGCTCCAGCGCCGCCATGCGCCGTCTCTGCTCGGGCTTGCGAATCCGCGAGACGAAATCAGGGCAGTCGCGGCATACTCGTGTTCCCCCTTTCCATACCGCGTCCATACCGCAACCTGGAGGTTCAATGGCCAGATCCCGTTTCACGATGCTCGCCGTCCTGCTGACGGTCTCGCTCGCCGCCGTCGGCTGCAGCGACTCCGACCCGGACGATGCGGGCGGTTCGCCGACCCAGCCCACGTCGCCGACCACGCCCACGCCGCCATCGACGAGCACGTTCACCGTCACAGGCACCGTCACCGAATCGGAGCCCACGACGTTCAAACAGCTCGAAGGCGTGGAGGTGCTGCTGACCGACAGCGTCGCGACCACGACCAACGGGCAGGGTGCGTTCACTTTCACGGGCGTCGCGGCGGGCACCTATACGCTGCGCGCGCGCCGGTCGGGCTACGACGAGCAGACGGCCACGATCACGCTGCCCGGCAACGGCACGTCGCCGGTGAGCTTCGGCCTCGTGCCGGTGGCCGATACCCTGTCGGAGAGCGACCGGCGCCGGATCGGGCCGGATGACGAGGGGTGCAGCAGCGGCTCGAGGGCCTGTGCCCGGTACGACTTCGACACGCATCATGCGGGCGAGGCGACGGCCCGCCTCGTGTGGGCCACGAGCGACGCGAACCTCGACCTCGAGCTGCACTGTAACGGTGAGCCTGTCGAGGGCGAGCTGACGCGGGTGGGCGGCGTCGAGGAGCAGCTGGTGGCGCAGGTGGAAGCCGGCCGGCGGTGCGAGTTCCGTGTGCTGCACACCGGCGTCGAAGTGGACTTCGAAATCGAGATGACCTTCCCGAACTGATGTCGTTCTGACGGTGTGCACGAGGAGGTGGGGGCCCACGCCAACGGGCCCCGCCTCCCGGGCACCCGAGCCCTCGCGGCGGCGTCCGCACCGTTCCCGTCCTTACCCTCGGCGCCTTCCTCGCCGGCTCGCGCCCCAGGCGCGGCTCAGTGCCGGCTCAGCCCCGTCCCGGTCCCGTCTCAGTCCCGTCTCGGTCCCGTCTCGGTCCTATCTCAGTCGCGCCCCGGTCGCGCACCAGCCGGGCACCTATGGGTGCAGCGCGGCCAGCCTGATCACGCCAAACAGCGGCTGATGCACGTACACCGGCGGATCGGCGCCGAGTTCCGGGGCGTGGCGCGCGGCCACCGACGCCGGATCCAGGAACCACTCGCCCGCCGGGCGATCCCGCTCGGTCATGTCGAACCAGCCCCACGGCGGGCGGGCCATGTTGACGGCGCCTTCCACGCCGCGAAAGCTCGCTCCGATCGGGCCGATGGCCAGGGGCAAGGCAATGGGCCCCTCGCCGTGCCCGGGCACGAGCAGCGTACGCAGGCCGAAGTCGGTGACGTCGCCGTACGTCTCGTTCACACCGGCACGCGCCCGCGGCCACAACGTGGACACGATCGGTGCGAGGTCGTACCCGATGTCGCCCGTCACCTGGTCAGGATCGTCGGCCTCACCCGTGTAGTGGTACCGCCGCAGGAACTCGGCGCCCTCGCCGTTGACGCGCCGCCGGGCCCGGTCCACCCCGGTGACCAGCCCGGCAATCCGGCCGAAGAACCCGGTGCGGGCGGGCGCGGCCGCGCGCGCGTCGTCGGCAGGGGCAGCCTCGGGCGAGGCCCCCTGCAGCGGCCGGAGTGGATCGTACGCCTCGATGCCGTGCCCCTTCGGCTCGATGTACAGCACGGGGCGCTCGTCCTCGAGCGCGACGAACCCGACATCCGACTGCACGAGCGGACGTGGGGCGTACGGGAGATAGCGGTTGTGCGCCAGCGTCTCCACGAACACGGTCGCGGCCGATGCGAGGCCTGCGGGCCCCTTGCGCACGACCACCAGGCAACCTTCGAGGTCGTTCTCGTGGGCCAGCACGAGGTCGTTGGCCAGGGGCACCTCGCGCAGCCGCTCCGAGGCCTGCGCCCCGCTGCGGACCGCCTGGCTGAGGAGCGCGCCGGTGAGGGCGCCGCCCTTGTAGTCGCGCGGATGGAACACCGCGTAGTGGATGAAATAGTGCGTGGCCGTCTCGCTCACGGCGTAGTAGACGGTCGCCTTCAGGGGGTACCGGATATCGGCGGCGTTCTGCCAGTTGTTGTCGCCGACCCAGTCGCCGTCGAAGTCGAACGCGGTGATGTAGTCGAAGCGCTCGGCACCCACGAAGCCCTGCAGGAACACGGGCGCGAAGCGCGCGGCGATGGCCCGATCGTCGGCCTGCCAGCCCGTCTCGGGCGTCAGGGCGACGGGCAGCTCCGGCACGGCCTGCGCCGTGAGGAGGGCGCCCCAGCCGAGGAGTACCACGCCGAGCCACGCGGCGAGGCCCAGGCGGGACCGCCACGGGTGAGGACGCGTGGTGGGCAGTTGGCCAGCAGTCATGGGCATCGAGGCGCCGGCGCGGCGGGCACGCAGCACCGGACGGCCGCGATCCTATCGCACCCTGCGGCCCTCCTCTCCCGGGGATGGCCCGCGCCCCCGGCCGTCCGCGCCAATAGGCGCTCGGGCGGGCGTGAGGCTGCCAGGTGCCGGTGCCGGGCGTCAGCATGCGAGGGTGCCGCAGGCCGGCACCGGGGACCGTAGAATGGGGTGCGCAACCCCGTTCGACCGAGGAGCACTGTCCGCACGATGAGCGATACGACGACCCGAGAAACGCGTGGCTTCCAGGCCGAGGTGGCGCAACTGCTCCACCTGATGGTCCACTCCCTCTACAGCAACAAGGAGATCTTCCTCCGCGAGCTGGTCTCGAACGCCTCCGATGCGGGCGACAAGCTGCGGTTCGAGGCCCTGGCCGATGGCGCCCTCTTCGAGGACGATCCGGAGCTGCGGATCCGTGTGGCCTACGACCGCGAGGCGCGCACGATCACCATCACGGACAACGGCATCGGCATGTCGCGGCAGGAGGTGATCGACCACGTCGGGACCATCGCGCGGTCGGGCACGCGGGAGTTCCTCGATCGGCTGACGGCGGATCGCGCCAAGGACTCGCACCTCATCGGCCAGTTCGGCGTCGGCTTCTACTCGGCGTTCATCGTGGCCGACCGCGTCACGCTGGTCACCCGTCGCGCCGGCCTCACCCCCGAGCACGGCGTGCGCTGGGAGAGCGCGGGCGAAGGCGACTACACCGTCGAGACCGTGGACAAGCCGACGCGGGGCACCGATGTCATCCTGCACCTGCGGGAGGGCGAGGACGAGCTGCTCTCCGGATCGCGGCTGCGTGAGCTGCTGCGCCGGTACTCCGACCACATCACCGTCCCCATCCTGATGCGCAAGGAGCGCTGGGACGCGGACGCCTCGGCGCAGGTGGTGACCGACGAGGAGGAGCAGGTCAACCAGGCGTCGGCGCTCTGGAGCCGGCCGAAGTCGGAGATCTCCGAGACCCAGTACCACGAGTTCTACCAGCACGTGGCGCACGACTTCGAGCCGCCGCTCGCGTGGACGCACGCGCACGTCGAGGGCCGGCAGGAATACACCCTGCTCCTCTTCATCCCGCAGCGCGCGCCGTTCGACCTCTACGACCGGGAGCACCGGCGCGGCCTGAAGCTGTACGTGCGCCGTGTGTTCATCATGGACGACGCCGAGCAGCTCATGCCGGCCTACCTGCGCTTCGTGCGCGGCGTCATCGACTCGAGCGATCTGCCGCTCAACGTGTCGCGGGAACTCCTCCAGCAGTCGCGCGACGTGCAGGCCATCCGGGGTGCGGCCGTCAAGCGCGTGCTGTCGCTGCTCGAGGAACTCGCCAGCGGCCAGCCGGACAAGTACGCCACGTTCTGGACCACGTTCGGTCGCGTCCTCAAGGAGGGGATCGCGGAGGACTCGGCCAACCGTGAGCGCATCGCGTCCCTGCTGCGCTTCGCCTCCACGCGCGGTGAGGGCGACGAGCAGGCCGTCTCGCTGGCCGACTACGTCGGCCGGATGAAGGAGGGCCAGACGGCCATCTACTACGTGACGGCCGAGGGCTTCGCGGCCGCACGGAACAGCCCGCACCTCGAGATCTTCCGAAAGCTCGGCGTCGAGGTCCTGCTGATGTACGACCGGGTGGACGAATGGGTGGTCTCGGCGCTGGCAGAGTTTTCCGGCACGCCGCTCCATTCGGTGGCGCGGGGCGACCTCGACCTCTCGGCGCTGGGCGGCGAGGCCGTCACGCCGGATGATGCGGCGCCCGCCGGGCAGGGGCCGTTCCTCGAGCGCATCCACGCGGTGCTGCAGGACCGGGCCGCCGCCGTGCGGGCCACCACCCGCCTCACCGACTCGCCCGCGTGTCTGGTGAGCGACGAAGACGGGATGAGCACGAACCTCCTGCGCATCCTCAAGGCCGCCGGCCAGGCGGTGCCGGGCTCGAAGCCCGTCCTGGAGATCAATCCCACGCACCCGCTCGTGCGCCGGCTGCAGGACGAACAGGACGAGGCGCGCTTCGCCGACTGGAGCCACATCCTGTTCGACCAGGCCACGCTGGCCGAAGGCGGCCAGATCGAGGACCCGGCGGCGTTCGTGCGGCGGCTCAACGAGCTGATGCTCACGCTGGCGGGTGCAGGCGGACCGAAGCTCTGGGTTCCCGGCGCCTGAGCGGTCCGGGCAGCGTCGCCCGGAGACAGCGTCGCCTGGACACAGCGTCGCCTGGAACCGCTGTCAGCCCGGATGCACCCTCAGCCTGGACGCAGCGTCAGCCTGGACGCAGCGTCAGCCCGGAGGGAATGGCACCGTGGCGGTGACGACGCGCTCGTCGGACCGCCACGCCAGCACCAGCCGGTCGCCGGCCCGCACCATCTGCGGAATGCCGGTGGAGCGCCCGGCTGCCGCGGGGGCGATGGTCACGACGGCGCCCGCGCGTCCGGAGGG
>JABFRY010000284.1 GCA_013140955.1 Acidobacteriota bacterium | reverse complement strand
CTCCAGCAGGGGCGGCAGGGCGGCCGACCCGGCCGGTGCACCCGATCCGGCCGCCCTGCCGCCCCTGCTGGAGTACGTGGACGCGGCGCCTGCTCCTGCGACGCCGTAGCGCCGGCGGGGCAGGGCCAGTGTCCGGCCGCGCTGGCGCCGCACACCGGGTCAGCCGATACCTCCGGTGGAACATGTGAAGATTTTTGACGATAATGAACGCCCTGTCGTATCATCCCCACGTTTGGTTGAGTTGACGTCCATGACCGCATCACGGCTTACCAGGTCGGCCCTCGCCGCACTCTGCGTCACGCTGGCGATGGTGTGTACGGTGGCCGTCAGCGGTGGCCGGGACGGTCTCGTCCGCCGTGCGCGCGGTGGTGCCCAGCGGCTCGACTCGGCCGACGGCGTCTCTCACGACCACGAGACCCCGGATGTGGCCATCGAGGCCACGAGCGCGCCCGTCTACGTGACTGGCGGTCTCGATGCCCCGCCGGGTCCGGCCCTCATCTCTGCGGCGCCTCGCGCCGCTGCTCCGCCCGGCCCGGTGCTGGAGCCTCGCGTCGCTCTCGTCTCCGCCGTCGTCCTCCGCCCCCGCCGTCCGTTCTCCGGACGCGCACCTCCTCTCTCCTAGTCCATCGTTCTTCATTCACCGTCGCGTCCGACGTGTGGAGGTGCCCCTGCGCCTGCCGCGCGCCGCGACGCTCAGCGTGTGTTCATTTCTGGGGACCCAGGTCCCTGTGGGCTGTGTCGTCATGCATCACTACCCGTCCATGTTCAGTCACCCGCGGGAAGATGCCGTCGCGGGCATCGTGGTCTTCCTGGTGGCCCTGCCCCTGTGCCTCGGCATCGCGATCGCGTGCGGCGTGCCGCCCGTATCGGGACTCGTGGCCGGCATCGTCGGGGGCCTGGTCGTGCCCTTCATCAGTCGCTCGGCCCTCTCGGTCACCGGACCGGCGGCCGGCCTCACGTCCATCGTGCTGGCAGAGGTGACGGCGCTCGGCAGCCTCGAGGCCTTCCTGAGCGCGGTGGTGCTCGCGGGCGGCATGCAGTTCGCCTTCGGCGTGCTGCGGATGGGACGCTTTGCCGCCCTCGTGCCGTCTGCCGTCATCAAGGGCATGCTCGCCGCCATCGGCATCACCATCGTGTGGGTGCAGCTGCCCGTGGCCTTCGGTGTCGACGGCGGCGTGCTGGCCATTCCCACCGGTCTTCACCCGGGTGCCACGCTCATCACCGTGCTGTCGCTCGCCATCCTCTACGGCTGGAAGCACACCCCGATGGGAAAGGTGGCGTTCCTCTCGCCGGCCCTGATCGTGGTGGTGGGGGCGAGTCTGCTGGCTGCGTGGTTCAGGAGCCTGTCCGGCATGGCCCTCGACCCCAGGCACTTCGTCGACGTGCCCCTGGGGGGGCCGGCGGCACTCTTCGCGGCGCTGCCGCGCCCCGATGTGGCGGCCTTCGCATCACCGGCGGTCTGGATCGCGGCCGCGACCGTGGCCATCGTCGCCAGCATCGAGACCTTGCTCTCGCTGCAGGCCGTGGACCGGCTCGATCCGCTCAAGCGCCACAGTCCGCCCGACCGGGAGCTGCTCGCCCAGGGCGCCGCCAACACCGTGTCCGGACTCCTCGGCGGCCTGCCGGTGACGGCCGTCATCGTCCGGAGCAGTGCGAACGTGGCCGCCGGCGGCCGGGAGCGGTTCTCGGCCTTCATGCACGGCGCGCTGCTCCTGGTGGCGGTGATCACCGCCGCTCCGCTGCTCAATGACATCCCGCTGGCTGCGCTGGCGGCCGTGCTCATCCAGGTGGGACTCAACCTGTGCAAGCCGGCGCTGTTCGCCACGCAGGTGAAGCTCGGGTACCCGCAGCTGCTGCCGTTCGCCATCACCATTGCCGCCGTGCTCGCGCTGGACCTGCTGCGCGGTGTGATCGTGGGCATCGTCGCCGGTATCGGCTTCGTGCTCTACGAGAACTCCCGGCGTGCCGTCGTGGCCGAACGCAACGGCGACGGCTCGCTGCGCATGCAGTTCAGGCGCGACGGGACGTTCGTCTCCAAGCCGGGTATCGTCAGCGCGCTCGACGAGGTGGACGACGGCGAGGTGGTGGTCATCGATGGGCGAGGCGAGTACATCGATCACGACGTGAAGGAGGTGCTCGCCACCTTCGTCGAGGACGCCCATCGGCGCAACATCAGGGTCACCCTCATCGGCATCGACCTGAGCATGGCGAAGGCGGGCGGGGCGCACTAGGTGTCCACCCTGCACGACGCACTCCCCGTGGACCCGGTGGCGCGGGCGCTCGCCCGTGCCGCCGGCGTGCTGCCCGACCAGGGCCCGATCGGGGTCTTCGTGCACCACAACACGCTCCACGCCTTCCAGCACCTGCCGTTCCACGAGGGCGTGCAGGCCGGAGCGGACGCCCTCGGGGCAGAACCCTACCTGTCGCTGGCCCGCTTCCGCGAGGCGTTTCGCGCCGGGCGCGTGGACGATGCGGACATCCGGGCCGGTATCGTCCGGACGCTCGGCTTCCGCGGCGCCGAGCCCGTGCTGCGGTCGTATGCGCGCGCGGAACTCTGGCACCTGCTCACCGTGACCGAGGCCGATGCCGACGATGCTGCGGGGCTGACGTACCTGCTGCAGGCCGGTATCGCCCGCGAGTGCGAGGACCTGCCGCTCTGGTCCGCGTGCCTGGCCCGCGCAGCCCGTGGCC
>JABFRY010000036.1 GCA_013140955.1 Acidobacteriota bacterium | reverse complement strand
GAATAAGACCAGATTGGTCGGTGTTTAGTCGCGTGCGGGGGGCGAGAGCAGATGGATGCACGAGACCGGCAGTTGATCGAGCGGCTTCAGGGGGGCGACGAGCGGGCGCTCGCCGAACTGGCGGCGCGGTACTCAGGGCGCATCCAGCAGCTGGCCATGCGTCATATGAAGAACGCCGAGGACGCCGACGAAGTGACCCAGGACGTGCTGATGAAGGTGTATCGCAACGTCGGTGCCTTCAGGGGCGATGCGGCTCTGTCGTCCTGGATCTACCGAATCACCTTCAACACCGCCATGTCACGACTGCGCCGCAACCGTGCTGCCCGTGCTGCCGAGGCCGAACGCGACCGGCGGCTCCAGCAGGACGGCCAGGAGGCCGAGGGCCGTCCGGCCCGCCAGATCGCCGACTGGTCGAGCCTGCCCGATGAGCACCTGTTGCGGGCGCAGCTCCGCGCCGCGGTGGCGCGTGCGGTGCAGGAACTTCCGGCGATCTACCGGGACCCCGTGGTGCTTCGCGACATCCACGGCCTGACGACCGAAGAGGCCAGTGTCCGGCTCAAGGTGAAGGACCAGACGCTCAAGTCGAGGCTGCATCGCGGTCGGCTGCTGCTGCGGGACCGCCTTCGCAGTTTCACGGACGGTCTGTCCCTGCACCGCTCGACGCCTGCCTATTCGTGAGCGGGGGGCCTCAGAGCCCCAGCGAGGTGGCCACCCGCGTCCGGTCACGTACCGACAGTACGGGGGCGTCGATCCGAACGAGGCCAGCAGGGCCGAGGCGTACCGGCACGACCCCCGCCACGCCTCTGGCCCCGAATTCCCCATCGAGCATGGCCAGTACGCTCGCACGTCGTCGTGAGCGGCCGAGCAGACCCTCGACGATGCGTGCGGCAGCCACGCCGAGCGTGCCAACGCCCGGCGGCCAGAGTCTGGGCAGCAACGCCTCGAGGCGCACGATCTGTGGCGCGCTCAGCACCTGGTCGAGACGGCTCCCGTGCACCGACCCTTCGGTCCAGGGCACCACGAACGCGGAGGGTGTGCCGAGCACGGCGAGTTCGATCTCCCCAGGCGAACAGCCCGCCTCCAGGGCGATGAGGGCCCGCACGGCACCCGCATAGCCTTCCGGTGCCGAGCCGAGCAGGCGATCCGGCGCCAGGCCCGTTTCGCGCACGGCGTGGGCGAACTGGCGTGCATCGAGGGGCGCTGCCAGCACGAAGGGCGCCCGGTGCACGAACGACCCCAGATGCTCGAGCGCTGGCAGGTCTGCCCCGGCTGAGGCCGGGTCGGCCACCACACACACGTCGCACCCGGACGCCTTCGACACGTCGGTCGTGCCCACGAGGTGCGTGTGCGCACCCGAGACCGCACAGGCCTGCTGGATATCCAGGGCCTTGCCGGCTGCGACCCCGCCGGCGTCATCCACCAGGAGGATTCGTGCCACGTGGTCCCGATGAGCCAGGTGGCTTGCGACGGAGGCCCCCAGCTCTCCCGCTCCGATGATGGCTACGACAGTCGGCATCTATCCCGGTGCGGTATTGTAGTGGCTTGACCTCAGGCCACGGCGCGTCGAACACGTCGGTCCCCACGACGGTCCGGGCGGCGCTGGTGACCGGCGGCTCCAGCGGGATCGGCCTCGCGGTGGCTGCCGCGCTCGCCCGCATGGGTACCGGCGTCGTGATCACCGGCCGTGACGAGGACCGGCTCCGTGCCGCCGTCGAGCGCATCGGCGCCAGCGGTACTCCGGGGGGGCTCCTTGCCGTTCGTGCCGACGTCCGGCACGCCGAGGACGCCGATCGCGTCGTGCAGGCAGCGGTCGAACACTTCGGTGACCTCGACATCCTCGTCAACAACGCCGGCGTGGGCCGGTGGGGCAGCGTCTCGGAGCTGTCGGCTGAGGCATGGGCAGAGGTTCTCGACACCAACCTGACGGGCGTCTTCCACACCTGCCGCGCCGTACTCCCCGTGCTCAAGCGCCGTGGTGGCGGATGGATCATCAACATCAGCAGCCTCGCGGGGCAGAATCCGTTCGCGGGCGGTGCGGCATATTGCGCGTCGAAGGCGGGTCTGAACGCCTTCACCGAGGCGCTGATGCAGGAGGTCCGCCACGACGGCATCCGCGTGTCCCTCGTGCTGCCCGGTTCGGTGGCCACGAACTTCCGGGGAGGGGGCGGCGGGACGGGCGACTGGGCCCTGCAGCCCGAGGATGTGGCGCAGGTCGTCGTCGATCTCGTCGGGCACGAGGCGAGAAGCCTGCCGAGCCGCGTCGAAATCCGGCCCTCGCGTCCACCGAAGAAGGGATGACGTGTCAGCGTTCACGAAGCACCGGGACTCACTCGACGTCCACGAAACGATGATGGGTTCGACGCGCGGCCGGGTGGCCGTTGCCATGGACCTGCTGACCGATGCCCTGTCGATGGTCGGTCAGCACGGCGTCTATTGCCGGAGCGCTCGCCTTCCGGGAGCGCCTGCGATGGACATCGCCCTCGTGCTCGAACAGATTGGCGACGCCAAGGAGCTGCTCCAGAGCGTCATCGAGCTGGAGGGCGGTGGGACGGCCACCTGATGGCGGACCAGGTCCCGGCACCTCTCGGTGTCGTCGCCCACTACAACCTGCTCGAGCGCCTGGAACCGGCCGGCCCCGGGGAACTCTACCGCGCGCGTGACACCCGCCTGGGTCGCACCGTCGCCGTGCGCCTGCTGCGCGACCCGGCGCCGGCCGGGGGCGATTCCACGGCCCTGCTGACGGAGGCGAAGGCGCTGCAGGTCCTGACCCATCCGAACGTGACGGCGCTCTTCGACGCCGGCCTGCACGACGGACTGCCGTACTTCGTCTTCGAGTTCCTGCAGGGCCAGGCGCTCCGCGCGGAGATGGGGGGCGGCGTGCTGGGCGTCCACCGGGCGGTGGACATTGCCGTGCAGATTGCCGATGCCGTGGCATCGGCCCACGCCGCCGGCTTCCTCCACGGCGGCCTGAGTCCCGACTCCGTCTTCATTTCCGCCAAGGGAAGGGTGAAGGTTCCAGCCTTTCCGCTGGCCTCCCGGCACGGGTTCCCGGCCGGTGCCAGGCAGGCGCAGCTCCTCGACAGCCCGGCTCCCGAGGAAACGGCCGGCGCGGCGCCCGACGTCCGCTCGGATGTGTACTCGGTCGGCGCGATTCTGTTCGAGATGCTCACAGCCCGTGTGCCGCAGCCACGAGGGTCGGCAGCGCCAAGCGCCACCAATCCCCGCGTGCCGGCGGCGCTCGACGCCGTCGTGCTCAAGGCGGTGGCCCCCAATCCCGCACGGCGCTATCCCGATCTGTTGCCTCTGCTTGCGGAGTTGCGCGCCCTGCGAACCGCTCTCGAACGCAGCGACGAGGCGGATGAGCCCGTGGCCGCGTCGTCGGCCGGTCGGGCCCGCCCCGCGCGTCTCGGGCTCGTCCTGGCCGGGATGGCGATGGCGGCGGCGCTGGCCTGGTGGCTCCTGTCAGGACGATGACGTGCCGGCAGCGTGCGCACCCGTGAGGATGTCGCCCAGTCTCGTCACGAACGCCGACCTCGCGAGCACCTCATCGATGCCGGCCTCCCTGGCTGCCGCGATCAGGTCGGCTCTGACGTGCGAGACGTAACCCAGCGTACGCACCGGCACCGCGTCTGGGCCACTCTTGAGCGCGCGGATCGCTCCCATCGGATCGAGGACCGGGCTGTCGAGGTCGAAGATCACCAGCGAGGGCCTTCGGTCGCGCACGGCGGGAAGCACCTCGGCGGCGTTCCGCACGAAGTGCACGCTCGTGCCGAGCGCGCGGGCGGCCGTCGAGATCTTGATGGAGAAGATCAGGTCGTCAATCGCGCACAGCACCATGGGCGTTCTCCGTTCGGTCGACCGTGTAGGATGCTACGGACATGATCATCGAGACGAGAGCCGTCCCCCCTCTGCAGAAGAACGGCTTCATCGTCGGCTGCAGCCGGACTCGACAGGCCGTGCTCATCGATCCAGGCGACGAGGTCGATGCGCTCGTGGACCTCGTCGGAGCCCACGACCTCACCATCCTCCACATCCTGCTGACGCACGGCCACTTCGATCACGTGAGCGGCGTGGCCCGGGCAGCGCGCGCTTTCGGCGTCCCCGTGCACCTGCACCAGGACGACCTATTCCTCTACGAACGTGCGGTCGAGCAGGGCGCCCTGTTCGGCCTGCACGTAGACCCGCCGCCTCCGGTCGACCGGTTCTACGACGGCACGGTCATCGAGGTCGGCGACCTCGCCGTACGGGTTCACCATACGCCGGGACACTGTCCCGGCGGCGTCTGCCTGGAGGTCGCCGCGGCCGCGACGCCCGAGCGCCACCTCTTCGTCGGCGACACGCTGTTTGCAGGCTCCATCGGCCGGACGGATCTGCCGGGGGGCAACTACGAGACCCTGCTGCGCTCGATTACCGAGGTCATCTTTCCGCTCGGCGACGAGGCCATCGTGCATCCCGGCCACGGCCCGGACACCACGGTGCTGCGCGAACGGAGGACCAATCCCTTCGTGCTCGACTACCTGGGGCGCGATGCCTCGGAGGACGAGCCCCGGCAGGTGAAGCGGCCGTCCTGACCGCTCCTGACGGGCGGGGCGTGCGGGTTCGCCCCCCGTTCAGTCCGCCTCGCGTGTGGCCACCAGCGCGACCCTCCCGACTTCCAGACGGTCTCCATCCGACAGCAGGCCCTGTTCCACCCGCGCGCCGTTGACGTAGGTCCCGTTCGTGCTCTCGAGGTCTCGGACTTCGAGGCTTCCGTCTGGCAGGGCGGTGAGGCGGCAGTGCACGCGCGACACGAGCGCCTCGTCCACGATGAAATCCGCGCCCGTGGCCCTGCCAATCGTCCGGACGGCGCCGGTGAGAATCCGGAACGTACGCTCCGCGCCCTCACCCCCGAGTGTTCGAAGTATCCACACGTGTCGATGCAACCTTTCAGGTCTGCTGCTCGTCCATGCTCCCGTTCGCGGCAGTGCGCCGCGCAGACGAGGTCACGATGGGCAGACCAAGACGTTCGAGAGTGGCCTGGTCGGTGCTGGCACTGGCCGGCGCCGCTGCGATATGGGGCTATACCGCCTTTGGCAGCACGCCACCGGTGGCCGATCCGTCTCTCCTTGCCAGGGTGTCGCGGGAGACCATCGTGCGCTCGGTGGTGGCCACCGGACGCATCGAACCCATCACGAGCATAGAGGTCAAGTCGAAGGCCAACGGCATCATCGAGAAGGTTCACGTGGATGTCGACGACGTCGTCGAGCCTGGAGCCGTGCTGGTGGAGCTGGACAAGGAGAATCTTAACGCACGGCTCCGCGAAGCCCGAGCCAATCTGCAGGCGGCCGAGGCGGCGCACGCCGGCGCCGTCGCAGCGCTCCGCAAGAACGAGGTGGAAGCCGAAGCACCGGACGTCGATTTCGCCAGGCGCGCGCGGGCGAGGGCGCAGGAGCTATTCGACCGTGAGCTGATCGCGCAGTCCGGGCTGGATGAGGCGACGAGCGCGCTCGAGCAGGGTGAGAACCGGCAGCGGGCTGCCCAGGGTCAGCTGCTGGTCGGTCGGGCCAGGGTGGCCGAAGCCCTGGCCATCGTGGCCCAGGCCACGGCGGCCGTCGAGCGGGCGGCCGAGGAGCTGGCCAACGCCACCATCCGAGCGCCGATTCGCGGCACCGTCCTCACACGCGACGTGGAGGTCGGCAGTCCCGTATCCTCCATCCTCAATCTGGGCGCCAACGCGACGCTGGTCATGCGTATCGGCGACGTCGAGCGGGTGTTCGTCCGCGGTCGCGTGGACGAGTCCGACATCGGCGGTGTCCGGCTCGGTCAGCGCGCCAACATCACGACCGAGAGCTTCCGCGATCGCGTGTTCGGTGGACGCGTGACGCAGATCTCCCCGCTCGGCGTGGAGCGGGACAACGTGACCACCTTCGAAGTCGAGGTGTCGATCGACAACCCCGGCGGCGAGCTCAAGGCCAACATGTCGGCGAACGCGGAGATCGTGCTCGAGGAAGCCCAGGGCGCCCTCGTGGTGCCCGAGGCGGCGGTGACCTACGACACGAACCGGGCGGCATTCGTCGATGTGGTCTCGCCGAGCGGTCCCGTGGAGCGCGTCGGGGTCGAGCTGGGTATCGGCACCGGCACACGCGTCCAGGTGCTCTCGGGTCTCACGGAAGGCCAGCAGGTCCTGCTGCCGCGGTGACGGCGAGGTCCGGATGAGAGGACTGCTGCAACAGGTGCTCGCGAACCTGCGCGCCAACCGGCTGCGCACGTTCCTGACGATGTTCGGCATCGCCTGGGGCGTGGTCTCCGTCGTGGTGCTCTCCGCGACGGGCGAGGGATTTCGCCGGGGGAACGAACACGTGCTCCAGGAGCTGGGCCGCAACATCAGCATCGTCTGGGGCCAGCGTACCTCGACGCAGCCCGGCGGGCTGCGCGCCGGCCGGGCCATTCACCTGACGCTCGACGATGCGCGCGCGCTCGAGCGCGGCTCCCCCATGATCGCGGTTGTCAGCCCCGAGCTCACGAGGGGCGCGGTCGCCGTCGAGAGCGCCTACAACTCGGCATCCCTCGGGGTCCACGGCGTGGAACCCGCCTACCAGGACATCAGGACCATCGACATCGATCGGGGCCGCGGGCTGACCGCGCGTGACGAGCGCGAGGCCCGTCGCGTCGCCGTCATCGGGGCGGACGCAGCCACCCAGCTGTTCGCGGCACGGCATCCCATCGGGGAGACCATCCGCCTGTCCGGCCTGCCGTACATCGTTGTCGGGACCATACGGGACAAGCAGCAGGACAGCAGTTACAGCGGCCGCGACAACGAGCTGCTGTTCGTGCCGTTCACGGCCATGGCACGCGACCTGCCGCGTCTCGACGCGCCGCCGGGGTCGCTTTCCAACATCGTCCTGGCCCCGCACCCCTGGGTCGTCGAGGCGCTGCCACGGGTCCTCGATGCGCGGCAGGGACGCATCGAGGACGTGGAATGGCCGCTCGAACAGGAGATCAGGGGTGTGCTGGCCGCGCGCCACGGGTTCGCCCCGGACGACCCCGATGCGATCGTCACGTGGGATACCTCCCTCGAGTCCCTTATGTTCGGACGCATGGTGGCCGGCATGCGCCGCTTCTTCACGGTGGTCGGGCTCGTCACCCTGGGGCTCGGTGCGCTCGGCGTGATGAACATCATGCTGGTGGCCGTGCGCGAGCGGACCCGGGAGATCGGTGTGCGGATGGCGATGGGGGCGACCAGGCGTGACATCGAGAAGCAGTTCTTCCTCGAGGGTTTCGTGCTCACCGTGGTGAGCGGGTCGGTCGGATTCGGTTTCGCGGCCGCCGTGTGCGCCGCCCTGAACCAGTTGCCGATGCCCGCACGCTTCGAGGGGATGATCCTCACGCCCGGCGCCGGGATGCTCGCCGTGGCCGCCATCGCCTGCGCCGGAGTCGTGGCCTCGCTCTACCCGGCACGTCGCGCCGCGCGCCTCACCCCCGTCGAGGCCCTGAGGTTCGAGGCATGACGGGCGGGCGGCTCCGCCGGTGGTCGCACCTGCTGGCCGAGGCCTCGCGCGAGGCGTGGCGAGGCCTTGTGCGCAACCGCGTCCGCTCCGGGCTGTCCATGCTGGGCATCTCGTGGGGCATCGTGTCGGTCGTCGTGCTGCTCGCGTATGGCGACGGGTTCCAGGCGGCCCTCCTCCGCGGATTCAAGGGCGCCTTCGGTGACGGCGTCACCGTGCTGTTCCCCGGGCAGACGAGTCTGCAGGCGGGCGGAGAGCGGGCGGGCCGTCGCGTCCGTCTGGACATGGCCGATGCCGAGGCAGTGGCCGGACTCCCGCTGGTGCGGGCGTGGAGTCCGGAGTTCTGGAGCGACGCACAGGTCGTCTGGGGCACGCGCCAGAGCACACGGGTCATCCGGGGCGTGGCACCCGCCTACGGGAGCATGCGCAGTCAGCCCGCGAGCTCCGGACGGTTCATCGATGCGGAGGATGTCCGCCTGCAGCGGCGGGTCGTCTTCGTCGGGGCCAAGGCGGCCCGCGAGCTCTTCGGCGACACGCCTCCCGTCGGGCAGCAGGTGCGCATCATGGGCATCCGGTTCGAGGTGATTGGCGTCCAGCAGGAGAAGGTTCAGCTCTCCAACTACCGGCGTCCCGACAAGGAGTGCCTGTTCATCCCCTATACGACGGCCGGTCAGCTCTGGGACACCCGCTATCTCAACACCCTGGTGTACCAGGCGGCCGACGCGACGCTCGACGCCCGGGCATCCGCGCAGGTCCGGGCCCTGCTCGCGGAACGGCACGCGTTCGATCCTGGCGACGAACGGGCGCTGCGGGCGTTCGGATCCGCCGACGCGCAGGCGATTACCGCCGGTATCGTCCTGGGACTGCAGCTCGTGCTGACGTTCATCGGCGTGCTCACGCTCGCCATCGGCGGCGTGGGCGTGATGAACATCATGCTGGTGTCGGTGACCGAGCGGACACGGGAGATCGGACTGCGGAAGGCGCTGCGGGGCGCCCCGAGCGCCTTCCTCCTGCAGTTCCTGCTCGAGGGTCTCGTCACAACCCTGGCCGGCGGATCGGCGGGGG
>JABFRY010000301.1 GCA_013140955.1 Acidobacteriota bacterium | reverse complement strand
CAGGCAGCTGCGCCGCGGGCGGCTGAGGCGTACCGTGCTGATGCACCGGTGGCGCCTGCTGCGCCAGGGCACCGCGTGTCAGCACCAGCACGCACGCGACGGCGAGCGCGAGGGACCGGGCGATCACGACCGCAGGCCCTCCTCGACCCGAATTTCGCGCATCATGCCGGCTTCCATGTGGAAGAGCAGGTGGCAGTGGTACGCCCAGCGTCCAAGCGCATCGGCCGTCACGCGATAGCTACGCCGGGTGCCGGGCGGCATGTCGATGGTGTGCTTCCGGACCTTGAACTGGCCGTCGGCGTCCTCGAGGTCGCTCCACAGGCCGTGGAGGTGGATGGGGTGCGTCATCATCGTGTCGTTGACGAGCACGATCCGCACGCGCTCCCCGTAGGCGAGCCGCAGGGGTTCGGCCCCCGAGAACTTGATGCCGTTGAACGACCAGGCGAAGCGCTCCATGTGACCGGTCAGGTGCAGCTCGATCGTGCGCGTCGGCTCGCGGCCATCGGGATCGTCGAAGGCGCTCGTGAGGTCCGCATAGGTCAGCACGCGGCGACCGTTGTCCCGCAGCCCGATGCCGGGGTCGTCCAGACGGGCGGACGGGGTCATCGTCTGCATGTCCACGAGGGGATTGCCCTGCTCGGAGGGCGGATGCGTCTGCATCCCGCCCTCCATCGCGGACATGTCGTGCCCGGCGTGCGGGTCCGCTGTCGGTGCCGTTGGTGCCGCCGGTGCCGCCGGTGCCGCCGGTGCCTGCGGCATCGCATGACCCGCGTGCGGGTCGGGCGTCGTCGTCTCAGCTGGTGGCGCGGCCACGCCGCCATGGCCGGCATGGGGATCCGCGGCGACGGGCGCAGGCATCGCGTGGCCGGCGTGCGCATCCGCAGGGGCATCTGGAGCGTCGGCGATCGGAGGAGCCTCCATCGCGGCCATGTCGTGGCCGGCCCCGCCGTGCCCCATGTCGGCCATCGTGAGCACGGGCCGCGGATCGAGGCGGGGCACCGGCGCGGACAGTCCGGAGCGGACCGCGAGCGTTCCGGCAGCGAACCCGGTGCGGTCCATGGCCTGCGCGAAGATCGTGAAGGCGTCCTGGCCCGAAGGCTCGACGATCACGTCGAAGGTCTCGGCCACGGCAATCCGGAATTCGTCCACCGGGACCGGCCGCACCGGCATGCCGTCGGCGGCCACCACGGTCATCGTCAGACCGGGGATCCGCACGTCGAAGTACGACATCGCCGAGCCGTTGATGAAGCGGAGACGGACCTTCTCGCCGGGCACGAACAGTCCCGTCCAGTTGCCCGCGGGGGCGGAGCCGTTCATCAGGTAGGTATAGGTGTAGCCGGTCACGTCGGCGAGGTCGCCGGCGCTCATCCGCATCTGGCCCCACATCCGCCGCTCGGCCAGCGTGGCGCTGAGCCCGTGCTCCCTCACGTCACGGATGAACGTGGTCAGCGTGCGCTGGCGGAAGTTGTAGTAGTCCGATTGCTTCTTCAGCTTGGCGAAGACGCGGTGGGGCGCCTCGTCCGTCCAGTCGGTGAGCATCACCACGTGCTCGCGGTCGAAGGCCACCGGGTCGGGCTCGCGCGGCTCGATCACCAGCGGTCCGGAGACACCCTGCTGCTCCTGGAAGCCCGAATGGCTGTGGTACCAGTAGGTGCCCGACTGCTTCACCGTGAACTGGTAGCGGTACGCCTGACCGGGATGGATGCCGGAGAAGCTGAAGCCCGGGACGCCGTCCATGTTGGCGGGCAGCAGGATGCCGTGCCAGTGGATCGAGGTGTCCTCGTCGAGGCTGTTCGAGACGTTGAGGGTGACCGTGTCCCCCTCCCGCCACCGGAGCAGCGGCCCGGGCAGCGAATCGTTGATCGTGATCGCCGACCGCACCGCTCCGGTGAGATTGACCTCGGTCTCGCCGATACGCAGGTCGAACTCGGTACCGGAGAGCACAGCGGACTCCCGGCGCTGGCGGGCCTGCGCCCACGCCGGCTGCCGCGGGAGGCCAGCGCTTGCGGCAGCACCGGCCATCACAAGCCCCCTGACGAACGTGCGTCTCGGGAGCCTCGAGGCTGTACTCGACGACAGATGACGGGCGGACATCGCTGCACCTCCTGACGAACGCGCTGGCCTTGCACGTGCGCTTGCAGCGACGCGTGCACCAGCACGGACGACGGTCTTCACCTGGATGAACCCCGTTCTGGAATGCACAGGACACATGCGTGTCGAGCGCGGGCGCATGAACGGGCGTGAGACGGAGCGCGCGGACGGCGCTCAGGGGCGAGCGATCAGATGCGGAGCGCGAGCGGGGCCCTGACGGGCGACGGCGGTGGGACCTGAGGGCTCGGCGAGACGGTCGCGCACGACGTGATGCTCAGGCGAAACGGCGCCATCGGAACGGCCGGTACCATCGCGAGCGCCCTGCCGTCGGTCCGCTTCACACCAGGCCCGGTCGCGACGGCGACCGGGCCGCAGCAGCTGTCGCACCTGCCGACCAGGTATCCGTCCGAGGGAGCCGACGGCGGCGCGTCAGCGCGGCTTGCGCCTGGCTGGGTCGATGCCGTCGCCGCGTGATGGGCGTGCGGGGACGCCGCGGGCGAATCTGCCACGGCGTGGTCCGCCACGGCCGACGGCGCCACTGCCGCCTCTGCCACGGTGTGGTGCGCGTGGCGTGCGTAATCTGCGCGGGCCGGTGGAGCGGTGTGAGCGGCGTGGGACCCGTGACCTGTGTGATCTGCGCGGGCGCCGTGCGCTGCGTGAGCAGCGTGGCCTGCGTGCGCGCCACCGGCAGCTCCCGCCGCCGCCATCTGGCTGTGCAGACAGAGCGACAGGCAGGCGGCCACCGCCGGCGTGCCGGACAGCGCGAAGACGATGACCAGGCTGGTGATGCGGTGCGCGATGGCCGCCACGTTCCCGAGTATACGCGTCGTCAGTGCTGCCCGAGCAGCACCAGCACGCTCAAGCGACTCGATCCCTTACCATATACATATTGTATATGGCACAATGGCGGCGGAGGCTTCAGACCATGTCACGAACCGCCAAGGTCTTCATGACCAACCGCAGCCAGGCCGTGCGCCTGCCGAAAGAGTTCCAGTTCTCGACAGACGAGGTCGTGATCCGCAAGGTAGGCGACGACGTCATCCTGTCGCCCAAGCCCCGGGACTGGCACTCGTATCTGGAGTCAGCGCCAGTCGCATCGGAGGCCTTCATGGCTGACGTTGAGGACCTGCTCGTCCAGGAACGGGACCTCTGATGCCCCGCTTCATGCTGGACACGGACACGTGCTCCTACATCATGAAGCGCTCGCACCCGGTGCTGATGAAGCGTCTGGAGGCGGTGCCCGTCCATGACGTCTGCATGTCGGTCGTCACAAAGGCCGAGCTGCTGTATGGTGTCGAAGTCTCGCCGAGACGGGCACAGGATGCCGCAGCCCTCGCCGCCTTCCTTCCCTACGTCGTTGCCATGGCCCTCGATGAGGACGCCTCGCTTCACTATGCGGAGATCCGGGCCGATCTCAAGAGACGGGGTCGGATGATCGGGGCCAACGACCTGTTCATCGCCGCACACGCACGGGCTCTCGGCCTTACCCTGGTGACGAACAACACCGCCGAGTTCGAGCGCGTGAGCAACCTCACCGTCGAGAACTGGACCGTGTCGGCGCGACGCAGGAAGTAGGACTCCGGTGGCCGTGACAGCGGAGCTCGCCCATCGGGCCGGCTTCGCGGCGGTTCTCGCGTCGGCGCACGCAGGGTCACTCGGTTGGAAGGCTGGCCGGATTCCACACCACTTCCCAGAGATGACCGTCCGGATCGAGAAAGTAGCCGGCATAGCCGCCGTAGAAGGTCTCCTCGGGGGCCTTCGTGATGTCGGCGCCGGCTCGACGGGCCTGCTCGATGACCTCGTCGACGTCCTCGCGCCGGGACACGTTGTGCCCGATCGTGAACGACGTTGGACTCACGCCGGTACTGGGGAGACCTGTGTCGTGGGCGATGTCGTCCTGCGCCCAGATACCCAGCCTGAGGCCGCCCGAGAGTTCGAAGAAGGCAACAGCCCCATGCGCGAACTCACGACCGACGATGCCTTCTGTCGGCAGGCCGAGGCCGCTACGATAGAACGCCAGCGACCGGTCCAGATCGGCGACGCCGAGTGTCAGCACGGAAATGCGAGGGTTCATGAGCACTCTCCTGGCCACATGGCTATCGCCTCCTCAGATTCGGTGTGCATCGACGTAGATGGTGTTGTGCATCGACCCGCCGCGAGGCACGTAACCCTTCGATCCCAGGTACATCGTGATGGGCGATGCCGCCCCAGAGCCCATCGTGGGCACCGTCTCGGCGCAGATAACCCCTGGACGAAACCGCGTCAGGTCCAGCGTCCTGATGATCGCATCGTCCAGGCCTTCCACGTCCGTGGACAGCAGGTCTGGCGCCCGTCCCAGGTGTTCCTCGATCAGCCGGTTGATATTGACCAAGGGCATCTGGACGACACGTTCGACGACGCTCTCGGCTTTGCCGTTCTGCAGGTCTGCCACCTGCTCGGGCGAGAACGTGTTCAGCATGGGATTGCCCTTGATCACGTAGTAGTCCGCCGCACGGCTGTCGGCCACGCCGACACCGGCTTCGACGATGGTGTCATTCGGGCGGCCGGCGCGCAGCTCCGCGGCGAGCGCCGGGTTCGGTTCCACGAGCACGCCGTGGGCGCCCGTGGTGTACAGCAGGTACGTGTTGTTGCCGCGGACGGGATACGCGGCTCCCACGTCCACGTAGGTTGGCGTGGTGATCTGCAGCAGGTCGTGTAGCGCGTGGAAGATCACGATGTCTTCGCCTTGCTGCGAGAAGCTCCACCGCGCGTACGGCGGCGGCGTGGACGACTCCACCGGGTCGGCACTCCGGAGGATGCCCGCGCCGACACCGAGCGTGGTGACCGCACCAGACGCCGCGCCATAGATGAAGTCGCGTCGGTTCACCATCAGTCATTGTCGCCCATCGCATCGCACGCTTCTGACGCGGTCCGGCTCATCCTGTGGGACCGGTCCGGCTCGGCTTCGGACAGCACAACGGCGCGCGTGGCCGATCTCGTAGACTCTGTGCATGCTCGAGACGCTGTCCCTGTGGCCGGTCGTGTGGCAGGCGCTCGCGGCCACGACGTTCACCTGGGGCCTGACAGCCCTCGGCGCCGGAGCCGTCTTCTTCTTCAAGGACGTCTCGCCAAAGGCCCTCGATGCCGCACTCGGCTTCACCGCCGGCGTCATGATTGCGGCGAGCTTCTGGTCGCTGCTGAATCCGGCCATCGCCCTCGCCGAGGAGATGGGCATGGTGAGGTGGGTCCCGCCGCTCGTGGGCTTCATGGCGGGTGCGGTGTCGATGCGGCTAGTCGACTATCTGCTGCCGCACGTGCATCTCTTCGGGCAGATCGAGGAAGCGGAGGGTGTGAAGACCAGGTGGCGGAAGACGACGCTCCTGGTGCTCGCGATCACGCTGCACAACATTCCGGAGGGGCTCGCGATCGGCGTGGCTTTTGGCGCGGTCGGGGCCGGCTTCGAGTCCGCGAGCTTCTCTGCCGCCGTGGTGCTGGCGATCGGCATCGGCATCCAGAACCTTCCTGAAGGCACGGCGGTCGCCGTCCCGCTCCGGCGCGAGGGACTGTCGCGCGCGAAGGCCTGGTGGTACGGTCAGCTCTCGGCTGTCGTCGAGCCGGTCGCGGGCGTCATCGGGGCGCTCGCGGTGGTGAGCATGCGCCCGATCCTGCCGTATGCCCTGGCGTTCGCCGCGGGGGCCATGATCTTCGTCGTCGTCGAAGAGGTCATTCCGGAGTCGCAGCGCGGCGGCAACAGCGACCTGGCGACGCTGGGCGCCATGGCGGGCTTTGCCGTGATGATGACGCTCGACGTAGCGCTGGGGTAGCGCGCGCCAATGCCTCTACTGCTCGGCGATCTCCTTGAGCCGCTGCAGCGCCTTCGGCCAGCTCGTCTCGAACATCTCGCGGTGCTCCTCGACGGTGTCCATGTCGACCTGCACCTCCGTCGCCCCGTTCCTCTCGATGAAGGTGTAGTTCTCGAGCGCCGGCGCGAACTGCTTCGCCAGTTCGCTGGTCGTGTCCTCGTGGCCATCCTGCACGACCCCGAGGTGTTCGATCGAGACGAAGTCGTGCGGACGGGCCTCCTTGATCCGGCTCACCATGCCGCCCAGCTCGCCGTTCTCTCCGGCTCCCAGGAACAGGATCTTGCTCCCCTGCGTCCAGTCGCCTTCGTACCACGACGACCCGCTGGGGTTGAATGCGGCCGTCCACTGGCGATAGGTCGCGTCCTGAAGCATCGTGTCCCAGACCTTGTCCTTCGGCGCGTCGATGGTGATTGAAAAGTGAAGCGTCTGCTTCCGCATCCTGACCTCCTTCCTCTTCCACGAGCGACCTCGTGCTGTTGTGTATACACGGAACCGGGGCGCAAGACGCAGGCCTGACTGGCCCGCGCGCCACATGAGGCGGTCCGGTTCGACCGTCGCGCTCGACCGCGTTCGCTGGCGGGGAGATTGTACGGCGAGCGGGAGCTGTCAGATGTCGCCCGCACCCCTGCTCAAGGAGGCTCGCGGCTCCACGACGGGATATCATGCGGCCCGCCGCTCCCGGCTGACTGAGGTGCACATGTCGGACATCCACAAGGCTCGCGTCCGTGACTTCCTGGCTCGCGTGCTCACCGGAGGCGACATCGACGCCACCGGCGAGTACTTCGCGGTGGACATGGTCGAGGAAGTACCCCTTCCGGGGCAGGGACCTGGCCTGAACGGCCTCAAGGAGACGCTTGCCCGCATCCGGTCCGCGTTTCCCGATTCGACGTGGACGGTCGAGGAGCAGATTGCGGAGGGCGACAAGGTGCTGACCCGGTTCGTCTGGACCGGCACCCATCGGGGCGAGTTCCTCGGCATCCCGGCCACGCAGCGGCCGATCAATGTCTGGGGCATGGTGATCGACCAGTTCTCCGGAGACACGATTGTCTCGACGCGAATCCTGATGGACACCTTCGGGATGATGATGCAGCTGGGCGTCATCCCGGCTGGGGGCGCGTAGCGGGGAACGATGACCCGACCAGGCGCTGGTCTCGCGCCTGCGAGCTGACCGTCGTAGTCGCCGCGCACGTCTGCCAGTCCGGCGGTGTCAGGGCAGGAGGGCGCGCCAGCCGATGACGATGGTCATGTCCTTCGACGCGAGTGCCTCGGACTGGCGCGGGATGAACCAGCGGGATCCGTCGGCCGACACGTCGTACTCGGTGCCGAAGTGGCGTTCCTCGAATCGCGGGATGCGCGTGCGCTCCGCCGGGCCCAACTGCAGCCGGTCGACGTCCATCCGTACCGCCACACGATACGAGTCCCCACTCTCGGTGACGTAGTAGATCGCCGTGCCGTCGCGCTGCCACACGGGCTGGTCGCCGCCCAGGCGCGAGACGACCACACGCTGCGCCGACCCGGACAGGCTGCGGATCGAGACCTCCGCGCGTCCTGACTCGTCGGAGACATAGGCGACCCACCGTCCGTCGGGAGAGTACCGCGCCTCACGTTCCACGGACGCTCCGGTGAGCAGCGGGCGCGCCGGCGCGCCCGTGTCCACCGGCACTTCGAACACGTCGCCCCGCGCCGTGACAAGCAGGCTCGTTCCGTCGATGGACCAATCGGTCGGTGCGCAGGGCATGCGCGGGCACGCGATGGTCGTCAGCTGGCCCGTGCCGTCGGCGTTCGTGATCGCCAGATGCGGGCTGTCGGCCCCTCCTCCCCGATACGCGATCCGCGCGCCATCGGGTGACCAGACGGGGAACAGGTCGATGTCGCGCGAGTGGGTCACCTGCAAAAGGGAGCCGCGCTCGAGATCTTCGACCCACAGATTGGGATCGCCCTTGATGATGTCCACGCGGACTCGCGCCAGCCGGCGGCCGTCCGGCGAGAGGCGGGGTTCGCCGCCGACCTCGGACTCCGACATCACCCGCGTGTCGGTACCGTCTGCCGACATCGACACGAGGCGCACGCCCCACGGGACTCCCGCGCGCGCAAACGCCAGCACGGACCCCGACACGCCGAGCATGGGCGCCTCGTACGGCGAGGCGACAGCGGCGGGCCATGGGAGCGCGTGGGGCGGTCCCACGAGCGTCAGCGTCGAGACGTCGAATCCACGGGCCTCGACGCCTTGCGGACCGACCGTCAGGATGGTGCCGGGGCCATCGCCCGCGAGCGGCGCGACGTAGGTCGCCTGCGAGTACGACTGAAACAGACGTTGCCCCACCGACGCTGGAGGCCGTGTGCTGCCAACGAAGATGCCCGTGCGGGCCTCGTTGGTGCCCACGGCGTGGTAGAGGAAGTGCACGCCGTCCGGCAGGAACGTGGGCCAGCGGTAGGTCGTGTGGCCAGCGTCGAGATCGAGCACGGCCGCGTCGGTGACCGGTCCACCGTCGGCCGACACCTGCAACACGTTCCGATCGCGGAAATCCGGCTGAAAGATGATCGTGCCGGACGGGCTCCACGACCCGCCCCGCGGGTCCGGGGCCGGCGCCAGCTCCACCGGCACGCCGCTCGCGAGGCTCAGCCTCC
>JABFRY010000540.1 GCA_013140955.1 Acidobacteriota bacterium | reverse complement strand
TCATCGGCACGGGCGGCGATCCCGCGCTCTACGCGCGGATCGTTCAGGACGCCATCGTGGCGGTCGGCGGCGCCGAGATGGGGGTGCTCGACGAGAACGGCCAGCAGCTCAACCCGCGCATGGCCGGTGCCGGCTACGTGAGCCTGAGCGGTCCCGCCGTCGAGGAGATCGCGCGCGAGATGGTGACCGGTGAAACCATCACCTTCGCCGAAATCTTCAAGATCCTGATGGGCAGCATCGAGCTGCCGCCCTCGGTTCCCGCACCCACCCTGACCGAACTGATCGCCGCCTTCCAGGAGAAGGTGAACGAGGCCTGGGCCAATCCCTCCGGTCCGGATGCGCCGCTCATCTTCCTGCTCTTCAACCAGGGGCGCGTCGCGTCGGCCGCGCCGCCGGTCGTCAACTTCGACACGCCATTCAATCCGCTGCAGAAGAACGTGCTCGCCACGACCTTCGCGGCGGCCGTGCACCGTTACTTCATCGCCCGCATCCCGAGCGAGGTCCGTCTCGACGAATTCGTGCCGTCCGCGCCGGCCCGTCGGGACTGGATGGCGCCGGTGCGCGCGCTGGCCGGGCTGCTCCGGCGTGGCAGCTCCTTGGGGGGAGATGGCCGCCTGTCGGGCAGCATCGCTTCCGGCTGGCGCGCGCCCGGTGTCTCGCCCTGGCGTCCAGGGACCCGCGTCATCCCGTCGCAGAACGCCAACCCGTACCTGCCGCCCGATGCCCCGGCCGATCGTCCCGCGTCGCTCCTCTGGGGCGCCGCGATGGAGAAGGTGCTGCCCAACGGTGGGTGGGACGTCGCCAAGCAGCTCGGCAAGCCCTGCGACGACTTCCTGGTCTCGCTGAGCAACCAGGCCGCCGGCATCGACGGCAAGAGCCCGGAAGGCAAGGCACTGGCCGCGGATCCGAACGCGAAGTTCTATCCGGCGCCGAGCTGCAAGGACGCCATCTCGCTCCTGCAGATCCTCCTGCAGAACAGCCCGGCCGTGTACGTGAAGGCCGAGCAGCAGTTCACGAAGTTCTTCATGAGCGAGAAGGCGACCGCCGCCAACGCGCAGCGCCTGCAGCAGCAGTTCCGCAACCAGTCCTTCCAGAACGCCTGGGCCGAGGCCAAGCAGGAGGCGAAGCGGATCAACCAGACACAGAAGCTCGTGGGCTTCGCCAGCGGCTTCGTACAGGGGTACGTCTCCAAGGTGCAGGGGCAGGCCGTGGACTTCCTGCTCAACTGGGAAGCCGACCTGCTCATCCAGTCGCTGCGGCCGCGCCAGCCGTTCATCACGAGCGTCGCACAGGTGCAGGACGTGTCGGTCGAACCGTCCGAGCCGAGCCGTCTCATCACGATCACCTTTGCCCGCAGTCCCAACGACAAGGCGGAGGTGAATCCCGACGTGCGCTGGCTCTACGAGCTCTATCGGCGGCGATCGGGGCCCTGGGAGATCGTGCGCCAGAAGGAGTTCCTGCCCGGCGTGCCGGGTGTCTTCCACGACGAGGTCCCCGAGGACGGCGCCTATGCCTACACGGTGGTGGGCATCCGGCTGGTGGGCAAGATCCTGCCCGAGGCGAAGAAGGAGGAGCCGACGTTCGCGTCGAAGGTTCTGGCGTTCCTGGGCGGGTTCCTGCCACAGAGTTATGGCCCCATCGGCCTCGGGGTGGTGAAGACCGTGGGTGACCCGCTGGCCAAGATCTACCGGGGCATCAACCGTCAGATCAGCGACTTCAGCGACCCGGCGTTCATCAACGTCAGCACCAAGCCCCCGGTGGCGCCCCCGCCGGCCAATCTGGCCGTGAGCGCGCTGACCGGGGACGCGTTCCTGAGCATTCCCTCCCTCAACCGCATCTTCCGGATCTCCGAGGGAGGCCTCGAGCCGTTCGCCTCGCCGAACTTCAAGACGCCGAACCAGGCCGGCCTGGCGGTGGACGGTCTGGGCAACGTCTTCACCGACAACTCGGCGTCCGACGCCCAGTTCGGCGGGCGCGTCTTCATGTTCGACCGGCAGAGCGGCGCCCGTCAGCTCGCTGGCACCGTCAACTACTACAGCTTCCTGCTGCAGCACGCCAACCCGGTGTCCGTGCAGGCCATGCACATCGCGCACGGCGGCGGACTGGGCGACATCCTCTTCATCGCCGACGGCCTCAACCAGCGCATCACCCAGATGACGATCCCGTTCCGCCTGGCATCGGGCGTGACCGCGGAGCGTAACGTCTCGCAGCCCTACGCGCAGAGCCCGCTCTTCGCGTTCGACTCCGGTACGGCGCTCGCGCTGGGGCCCGACCTCCGCATGGCGGTGACGCAGGGCAACGGCGTGCTGCTGGTCGGGGCGCTGGGTTCGAACGTGACGCCGCTCTTCGAGCCCGGCACCGCGCCGAGCCCGTTCATCCAGCTGAGTGGCGCCACCTATGACAGCGTCGGCAACCTGTACCTGTCGGACCTCTCGCTCGGCACCGTCACCATGATCCCGAAGCACCACATCCGGGAAGGCGCCGGCCTGCAGGGCACGACGGCGGTGGACCGGAAGAAACTCACCGTGATCCGCGGACTCCGGCGTCCCGCCGACGTCAAGCTCGCGGGCAACCGCCGCGGCGTGGTGTTCTACGACGCCGAGCGCGCGCTCGTGTCGGTGGCGTTCGGCATGTCGGGGCAGGTCACCGATGCGGCGGGTGCGCCGCTGGCCGGCGCCGAGGTCTACATTTCCGAGCTGAAGCGCGTGGCGGTCACCGACGTGGACGGCGTCTTCGTGCTGCCGGATCTCCTGCCCGAGGGCGCGTCGCCGGTCGTGGACTTCCAGGTGCGCGCCAACGGGCGCACGCAGTCGTACTCGGTCGTGCTCGATGCCCTTCAGCACAACCTGATCGACGTCGAGTTCGACCCGGTGGACCCGGTTGCGCCCGGCCGAGACGAGCATCCCGATCCGGTGCCGGTGCCCGGCCCGAACCCGGTGACGACCAAGCCCTCGAGCCCGGAGACGGTGAGCGTGCTCTTCGATCTCGCCGCGCCGCCGCGCCTGGAGCCGGAATCCTGTCCGCGTGGCGCCTTCCTGGCGCCGGCGTTCGGCGCAGGCACCGTGCAGGCGAGCGTCACCGTGACCGGCCTGCTGCTGACGGACCGCTTCGAGAGCGTGGTCCTGGTCGTCAACGGCGCGCCGCAGCACGTGGCGCTGGTCGATCGGGAGTTCACGCGGCCCGTGGGCCTGCTGGTGGGCGAGAACCGCCTGACGCTGGCCCTGCCGGCGTCGGTGCTCAAGCCCATCGGGTGCGCCGACCCCGACCTCGCCGATGCGACGCTGGTGGACATCTCCACGGTGCACACGGTCTTCCACAGTCCCAATCCGGCGCTGCTGGCCCAGTACCGCGAACAGGTGGGCTTCGACCTGGCCGTCCGCGGCGTGGTGCGCACCAATGGACGACCGGCGGCGGGCCTGACGTTTCACGTGCCGGGCACCGACGCCATCGGGGTGAGCGACGGGGACGGCGCGTTCCAGGTGAACCTGCCGTCCGAGGATCTGGCCGGCACTGCAGCGGCCGCCGACGTCCTTGCCACCGAGTTCTTCAACCGCGTGGCGGGCATCGTGGTCCTGCTGCGCGCCGAACAGCGGGCCGAGGCGCTCGATGCGCTACGGGCCCTGCTGCTGCAGGCCGCCACGATCGAGGACAACCCGCCCGGCGCGGCCGAGACGATCGACCAGCTCGTGGGACACATCCTGTCGGTGCGTGGCGTCACCCATCGCCTCATCCAGGACCTCGAGAGCGACATCGGGATTCCCGCCGACGCGGATGTCGACGCGCTCGAGTTGCTGGGGCAGCAGCTGGCCGGCACCGACAGCGAGGGGAACATCGTGGTCCGGGGCCGCGAGTATCCGGAGCTGACCATCACGGTGGAGGTGGGCCAGTGAGCCGCCGCGCCGCATCGTTCACCTGGGAGAGGCTCATGCCGCTCGTGCACCACGTCCGCTTCAGCGATGCCCCGCGCGCCCTTGCCTGCGGGGCGCGCCTGGCAGCGCTCCTGGCCCTGCTGCCCGTCCTGCTGCTGGTGGTGTCGTCGCGCCCGGCGGGGGCGCAGGCCGAGGCGCCGACCACGATCTCGGTCAGCGGCGGGGCGCAGGGCGCCACGCAGGTCGTGCCCGAGGGCGAACCGCGCTTCGGCCTCCGTGTGCCCCTCAAGCCGAATGCGGAGAACCTGCTGACGCTGACGGCCACGGACACGGAGGGACGGACCGCGACCGTGGACGGCATCCGCGTGGCGCAGATCTCACTCACCGAGATCGTGCGTGCCCAGGTGACCGCCACCCGGCTCTCGGCGCCGGAGATCCGGCAGCTGGTGGCCGAGGGCGTCATCAACGTGGCGGATCCCTCCAACTACAACGTGTCGCGCTTCGTGGTCGCGCTCGTCGTCGGCGGGACCCAGTTGCAGGTATCCGTCCCGGTCGTCCGGCGCGTCGAGGAACCCATGGGCCTGGGCGAGCCGATCTCCATCGGCTGCGCGGCGCCCGGCAAGGGACTCGAGACCACCGACCGCGCCATCTCGGTGCCCTGCGGGGGCGGCGGTGGGGGCGGCAAGGTCCCGGACATCCAAGTCATCCCTTTCGAGATCGTGCTCCCGGAGGTGCCAGGGGCACCCAGCATCCCGGGGGTCATCGTCATCGAAGGACGCATCAAGACCCTGAAGGAGTTCTTCAAGGTCAACCTGATGCTGCTCAACCTGTCGCCCCTCTTCACGCTCACCAACCTGACGGCGACCCTCGAGCTGCCCGAGGGCATGCTGAGCGGGGTGGCCCCGGCCGGCGGCTCGATCGTGCTCGACGACCTGGCACCGCTCGCCGAGGGGAACGGCCAGTTCATCATTCGCGGGGACGAGAAGGGCGTGCATACGGTGCGCGCGCACTTCGGCGGCACCATCACGGGCGCGTTCCTGCCCGAGCCGGTGCCGTTCTCCGGCTCGGCCTCCACCGACGTCGAGGTGAAGGGGCCGCCGAAGATGGACGTGAAGGTGTCGCACCCCGACTACGTCACGGCCGGCGAGCCCTACGAGCTGCGCGTCGAGATCGTCAACACCGACACGGAACTCGACGCCCTGTACACCAGCCTCGAGATCGACGTGGGCGGCGATGCCGAACTCATCGACGAGGCCACCGGGGAGACACAGGAAGGACCGAGCATCCGCCAGGTGGGCGACATCCTGCGTGGTGAGCGGATCGTCCAGACCTACCGCGTGCTGCCGCGCGTCACCGGCCCCATCACGAGCTGCGTGGGCGCGGCCACGGAAAACCTGTCCCTGTCGGTCGGGTTCACCGGCTCCAGCCTGGGATGTGCGATCGGCACGCTGCCGAGCGACCGCGTCTCGCCGGACGGCAAGCCGACCGTGACGGTCGTCCCCTCGCACAACACGACGGACGTTCCCATCGATCCGGCCATCGTCGCGATCTTCTCGGCCGAGATGATCGAGCAGACGATCACGACCGGCTATCCGCAGGCGTCGTTCCTCGTCCAGGATGCCGAGGGTACGCTCGTCGGCGGGACGCTCACATACACCCGCCTGTTCGGGAACACGGCCGCGATCTTCCGGCCGTCGTCTCCGCTGGCACCGTCCACCGAGTACACGATCACGGTCCGTCCCGATGTGTTCGACCTCGACGGCAACAGCCTGTCGTCGGGGATCGTGGCGCGCTTCACCACCGAGGGCCCGCCCGCACCGGACGCGATTGCACCGCAGGTGACGCTGGCGGTCGAGGCGCCGCACGTGGCGCAGTCGGTCCAGCGCGGGGTCCTGCTGCCGGTGGTGGCCGATTCCTCGGACAACGAGCGGGTCGTGCGCGTGGACCTGTTCCTCGACGGCGAACTCATCGACGTGAAGCTGCCCCGCTCGCCCGTGCACTTCGTGGTGGAGACGGGCCAGCTGGAACAGGGCGCCTCTCACGTCCTGCGGGCCGTGGCCTACGACGCGGTTGGCAACTCCGCCGCCAGCGAGCTGACGATTCAGATCGCGCCCGACATCACGCCGCCCACGGTCGCTATCGAGGCGCCCGCCGCCATCGGCCGCGGACGCGCCCTCATCGTGGAGGTGGTCGCGAGTGACGACACCCGCGTTGCCGGTGTCGAGCTCTTCCTCGACGGCGCCGCCGATCCGCTGGCGAGCGGCCGCGTCGCGCCCTTCCAGTTCCCGGTGGAGACCGAGGCGCTGGCCGGCGGCCTGCACACCCTGCGGGTGGTGGCCGTGGACGGTGCCGGCAACACCGCCGAAGCGGTAGGCAGCTTCGAGGTGACCTTCGACGCCGCGAGTCCCGCCGTCCAGGTCGTCGCCCCTGCCTTCGGGACCCAGGTGCGGCCGGGCGCCGGCCTCGCGGTCGTGGCGCTCGTCACCGACGACACAGCGGTCGCCGGCGTGGCCTTCTACGTGGATGCCGAGGCGGCACCGCGCGGCACCGACCCGTCCGGCGTGATCGTGGATACGACCGGGCTGGCCGACGGCCCGCACACGGTGCGCGTCGTCGCCACCGATACCTCGGGCAACGTGGCCGAGGCCATCGTCGCGTTCTCGATTGCGGACGACGCCGATGTGACGCCGCCCGAGGCGCCCGTCGCGGCGCTGCTCGGGGTGCTCCCGCAGGCCAACGGCCTCGTGCTCGTCACCGGCGGGGCCGGCGCCGTCGAGGCCGGCGTGCGCGTTGTCGTGCGCAATGCCCGCACGTCCGGCGAGTACCAGACCGTGGCCGGAGAGACTGGCCTGTTCTCGGTCGATGTCGAAGCCCACGGCGGCGACGCCCTGGCGGTGACGGCGTTCGATGTGACCGGCAATGCCAGCGCGGCCACACCCCTCGTGGTGCCGGTGCCTGCCACGCTCGTCGCCATCCGCGTCGAGCCGGCCGCGGTGACCCTCTCCCGTGCCACGCCGTCGCAGCCGCTCGTGGTGACCGGCACCTTCAGCGACGAGTCCGAGGTCGTGCTGCAGGCCGGCCTCACGTTCGTGTCATCCGTCCCCGGCATCGTGAGCCCCACCGCCGACGGTCTGCTGTTACCGGGCCAGAACGGCGCGGCCACCGTGACCGTGTCGAGCACGGTGCCCGGCGTGGCACCCGTGGACGTGCCCGTGACGGTGGACTTCACGTCGGTCACGCGTCTGATCGCCTCGCCAAGTCCGCTGCAGATTCCCGGGCTGGGGCGACGCGAGCCGATCGTGGTGCAGGCCCGCTACTCCGACGACACCACCGGGGCCTTCGGGGGCGTGGTGCACTTTGCGACCTCGGACCCGAACGTCGCCATCGTGGACGGGAGCGGCGTGGTCACGTCCACCGGCGTGGGTTCGGCCATCGTCACCGTGGCCAGCGGCGCGCTGCCCGTCGAGACCGTGCTCGTTGTCGTGAGCGCCGTCCAGCCGACGGCGCTCCTGGTCGGCCCCAATCCGGTCGAGCTCGACGACATCGGCCGCACGGTGCCACTGCAGGTCCAGTTCCAGTTCTCGGACGGAACCGTGGGTGCCGCCCCGTTTGCCGTGACCTACGGCACGCGTGATGCCGGTGTGGCCACAGTGTCCGGTGAGGGTGTCGTGACGGCCGTGGCCGAGGGCGACACGCTGCTCGATGTGCAGGCCGCAGGGCTCAGCGCCATCGTGTCCGTGTCGGTCACGGTGCCGAGCGTGTTCCCACCGCCCGAGATCACGCTCCTCGGCCGAGCCATCGCGGGCGAGGGCGACACGCTGGTGATCGTGGGTCGCAACTTCTCGGGCAATCCCGCGGCCAACCTGGTGACGATCGGTGCCCTGCGGGCCGAGGTGATCGGCGGCAGCTTCGACCGTCTCATCGCGCGCGTGCCGGTCGGCGCGGCGAGCGGCGATGTCGTGGTGCGCCTGGCGGGGCAGTCGAGCAACCCCGTGCCGCTGGCCATCTACCCGCGTCGCGCACAGGCCGTGCTGACGAGTGCCCCGTTCGCCGTGCCCGGCGACGATGTGGTGGACCTCGGCTCCGTGCAGGTCGTCATGCAGCCTGGCGACGTGCTGATGCTGGCGGGCGACCCGAACCTGGTCGTCGGCGCGCAGTGGACCGCGCTCCAGGGACCGGAGGTCACGGGTCTGGCGGTGGTGACGGTGGACGGGGTCGAGGGCGTCTACGCGACGTCGGCCACGCCCATCGACCTGGCAGGCCTCGTGGGGGCGGTGGACGAGCCACGCACTGTGACGGTACAGGTGCGCGTCGAGCCGGTGGCAGGTCAGGCGGCAAGCCGTGGGCTCGCGGTCGTGGCCGGACCGCCGGACACGGGCGCGCTCGTCGGGGAGCGGTTCTCGACCGGCGACACCATCGATCAACGCACGACCCTGCGGTTCCGCACCGGTGCGCCTGACGGCACCAAATATGGTGTCACCTCGGCGCAGTGGTACCGGCTGGACGGCGGCTTCCACAACGGCTCGGCCGGCGGCGCGATCCTCGGTGGGGACGTGACGCCGAACGATGGACGCTTCCGCACGTTCACCGTCGTGGACGGCGAGATCGTCGTGACCTACTCAGACGCGGACGTCCTCGCGCAGTTCGGGGCCGAGCCGGTGGCCGTCATCTCGGTCGTGCCCGCCAACGCCGCCGGCCGAGCCGTTGTGGAAGCCGCCGTCCAGCCGGTACC
>JABFRY010000153.1 GCA_013140955.1 Acidobacteriota bacterium | reverse complement strand
CCTCCCGGCGGGGAGTCGGCGCCGCGATTCGTGTCCGACGGCGTCCGGCGTCTGTTTCGCGACGTGGCCAAGGCGATCCATCCCGACCTGGCCTCCGACGACACGGCGCGTGATCGCCGTCACGCGCTCATGATCGAAGCCAACCGTGCCTACGCCCTGGGCGACGAGGAACAGCTGCGCGGCATCCTGAGCGCGTGGGAACGAAGCCCGGAGGCGGTCCAGGGCACCGGTGCCGAAGCCACGCGCCTGCGTCTCGAGCGCCGGATCGCCCAGGGGGAGGAGCAGCTCGACGGGTTGTCCCGGAACCTGGCCGAGCTGCAGGCCACCCCCATGTGGCAGCTGAAGGTGATGGTGGACGACGCCGCCGCGACGGGCAAAGACCTCGTGCGCGACATGGTCCGGCGCCTGAAGCGGGAGATCATGGCGGCGCAGAACCGCCTGGATGCGATGCGGCCGCCAAGCCCGCGCTGAGGCTGCGCGCCGGCACCCGCGCGAGTCGCCTGCCGACTCCATGGGCCGCAGATCCTACCCGCCCGACGGCTCGTCCCAGTGGGCGCCCGGCCGGTAGTCTGCGAAGTACCACTGATGCCCTTCCAGATCCTCGGTCCCGTAGCCCCTGGCGCCGTAGTCCTCGTCGCGGAGCGGGCGCACGATGCGCGCCCCCGCCGCCTTGGCCCTGGCATGGTGGGCGTCCGGATCGGCCACACACACGCTGAGGATACTGGGCGCGCCGCGGTCGCTGCGCGGACCGAAGCGACCGGCCTCCGGCTGCGGCGAACTCACCATCACGACCCCAGACCCGAGCCGCAGCTCGGAGTGCCGGATCGTGCCGTCGGGCCCGGGCACGACCAGCCGCTTCTCGAAGCCGAAGACGCGGCACAGCCACTCGATCGCAGCCGGGGCGTCGTCGTAGGTGAGGCACGGATGAATGTCGGACGGTGTGCGGTAGTCGGACGCCATGCAGAGCCCCCTCCCCGGGGGCAACAGGCCCACTGATCAGCCACGGCCGACAGCAACCGGCCTCTCGTGGAGCGTCGCCTATCGTCGGGCGTACACGCGCATCTCGCGGCCGTCGGGCAGCATCACGCGCTCCAGGCGAATCACCTTCGTGCCGTCCCTGAACTGATAGCCGATGCCCGTGATCTCATCACCGGGCTTCACGGTGCTCTCGGACCAGCCGTTGGCCACCATCCGGTTGATGGCCGGCCCGCCGATGCTCCACTTCTCCACCTCGCCGGCGTCGTTGCGTACGTCGATGGCGATCATCGGATGCGGGTTGGCCCAGATGATGGACGTGACCGTTCCCTTGACGGTGACCAGGCGCTCCTGGTTGACGGGCCACGCATGGTGCGCGGATACGACCGGCACGCACACCAGCACGACGACCAGCACGAGGAGCACGAGAGCCTGCGATCTCTGTGTCATGGCACACACCTCCACGGCGCATTCTACGCGGGTCCGCCCCTGTTGCGCTGGCGTGACGCCGGGCGCACGACCCAGAGCCGGGATTTCCACGGGCAGGTGGGAAGACTCCCCACCTGCGGGCCGGGAGGAGCCACAAGAGCAGGCAGCCCGGGCTTCCGATACGGCTGAGTCCTTGCACTGTCTCGCCGGCGTCAGCACAACGCGCATACTGTGCCTGGAGGATCACTCATGTCACGACACTGGCTCGCTCGGGGACTCGGGCCCGCCTCCGCGGCTGGCCTCTTGCTCGTCTGCCTCACCGCCTCCGCGTCCGCGTCTCCCGTCACGCTCAACCTGCGCTACCGGGTAGCGGAGGTGTGCGACCAGATCGGGCATGGACAGTACGTGAACTGCGCGCCGGGCACCGAGACCGCGGTGATCCAGTTGGCCTACGACGACGACGATGTCGAGATCGAGTTGCTGCCCGACCGCTCGGTGCTGCGCCTGAACGGGCCGCTGCTGTCGTCCGTCAATCTCCCCATTTTGCCGGACCCCTGGGGCGGGGCGCCCGCACGCCAGTGGCGACTCGAGGCTGAACTCGAGGGGGCCAGTGCGGAGACACACGTGCAGGTGCTCGACAGCGACATCCTCGCTGGCTGCTCAGCCACCGGGGAGTGCGAGCGGGTCTGGCTGAGCGTCCTCGAACTCGACCGCTTCTTCTTCGTGGGGCCTCAGCCCGTGCCGACGGCGCAGGATCTGGCGCGCCTGCTCCTGGAGCGAGGCGGCGCCGGCAGTGTGGGGCAGATCTTCTCGGTCGCGTGGTACGTGCCGCTCGGCGGCGGTCCTCCCGTGTACGTGGATGGTTCGAAGGTGTACCGCCTGGCGGTACCGGAACCATCGGCCGCGGTGCTTGTGGCGGTCGGCCTGCTGCTGCTCGGCGCGTGGCGGATTCGCACTCCGCGAGCCGCTGTCCCTGCGCGGCGGTGAGCCGCGTCACGCTGCGCCACCGCGCGGTGTCAGCGTGCGTTCGCGTCCGGGTCCACCGGCTCGCGGACCACGCGAAATCCCAGGCTGAAGCCCCGATCGTCGGGATGGTGCGTATACCGAAGCCCGCATCGGGCGCTGTCGGCCTCGAAGTACCAACTGCCGCCTCGAATGACTTTCAGGGGGCTGTCACACGCCGGCGCCGGATCGACGATGGGACCGTCCGGGTACGGGCAATGCGGGTCCTCGGTCCATTCCCACACGTTCCCCTGCATGTCGTGCAGGCCCCAGGCGTTGGGAGGAAAGGCGCCGACCGCCATCGTCTGTCCGTCACCCGCCATGCTGCGGGCGATCGACGTGGCGATGTTGCCCTGCGCAGGTCCGAAGGTGGGCCCGGTGCCGTACGCGTTGGTCGTCCCGGCCCGGCAGGCGTACTCCCACTCGGCCTCCGTCGGGAGGCGAAAGCGGTTGCCCGGCGCGCGCGCCGTGAGGCGGTCGAGGAACGCGTGCACCTCGACCCATGTGACGTTCTCCACGGGACGCCGCCCGCTCGCATCGGGGAAGTGGCTCGGGCTGGTGCCCATCACCGCCTGCCACTCGTGCTGCGTCACCTCGAAGATGCCGAGCCAGAAGGGGTCGGGTAGACGCACGAGGTGCTGCTGCTCCTGCGGCTCCCGCCCGGCCTCGTTCTCCGGCGTGCCCATCGTGAACGTGCCAGGCTCGAGACGGGCAAACATCATCCCCGTTCCCGCTTCCACCCATGTTCCGGGCAGCGCAGGTGCAGGGTCCGGTGCCACGCACCCGAAGGCCGCCAGCGACACGGCCGCCATGCACAACAGGACTCGAACAGCGGCATCCGCCGTGGGCTCCCGGCGCGCGCGCGCGAAGAACCCTTCGAGGTACGCGGCGGCCACATCCGAGAGGCCCACGATCTTGTTCGTGGCCTGCCGGTAGAACTTGAAGTTGAGCTCGGTTTCGGGCCGTCCGTCACGCCAGTCGGAACACGACCGCAGCTCTCCCCGTCCGAGGGGCCGCCTGGCGGTGCCGGTGCGCGTCACCTGGATGGTGACGAGCGGCGTCTGCCTCACAACACCGGGCGTCTTCGGCACCGCCGCGGCCTTCGTGACGACGCCCCTGGCGATGAGCCCGGGACCGCCTTCGTTCTCGCTGGCAAAGATGTACAGGACATCGCCCGCGGCAATGCGCTTCCCGCCATACATCGTCTTCCGGCGCACGAACCTGAAGGTCTGCGCCGACAGATCGGCAATGTCCGCCTTGATCGCAAAGACCATGGGGGTGCGACGGGAGGATACTATGGGCGCCGGAGGGAGTGCCTGACATGCGCATCGCCGCCCTGATTCTCTGCCTTGGTTCGATGGTCTTCGCCCAGTCCACGGTGGTGGACCTGCCCCGTGCGCCGCTCGGCGACGGGCCCTGGGTCTTCGACAGCGCCGAGCAGCACACGGTCAAGGTGACGGTGATCACCAAGGCCTTGCAGCGCCCCTTCGGCCTGGCCTTCCTGCCGGATGGCACCATCCTCGTCACCGAGCGCCCGGGCCGCCTGCGCGTGGTCCGCAACGGGGTGCTCGAACCGCAGCCGGTGGCCGGTCTGCCGGAGATCTACGCGCGCGGCAACGACGGCCTCTTCGACGTGCTGCCGCACCCCGACTTCGCCCGCAACCGGCTCCTCTATTTCGCGTACACCAAGCCCGGGCCGAACCGCGACGCCGCGCACGCGCTGGGGCGCGGCACGTTCGACGGCACCACGCTCACCAACGTAGAGGAGCTGTACGCCACCGAGTGGGGCACCAGTCTCGGGGGCAGCCGGCTGGCGTTCGGCCCCGACACCACCATCTACATGACGGTGCCGGCGGCCCTGGTGGAGCCTGCGCCCGGGTGGCAGCTTGCGCAGGAGCCGGGCAGCTCCTACGGCAAGGTGCTGCGGCTGCGGGACGATGGCTCGATTCCGCCGGACAACCCCTTCGTGGGCACGCCGGGCTATCGACCGGAGATCTACAGCCTGGGGCACCGGGATCACCTCGGCCTCTTCTGGCACCCGTCAGGACAGCTCTTCCAGGCCGAGCACGGCCCCAACGGCGGCGACGAGGTGAACATCATCCGCGCAGGCCGCAACTACGGCTGGCCCATCTCGAGCTTCGGACGGCAGTACCGCGGCCAGCGGGTGTCGCCGGTGCCGTACCGCGAGGGCATCGAGCTGCCACAGATCCTCTGGGTGCCGTCCATCGGGCCGTCGGGCCTCATGATCTATGGCGGCGACCGCTTCCCCGCGTGGAAGGGCAACCTGTTCGTCGGCAGCGCGCAGTACGGCGAGGTGCGCGGCACCGGGCACCTGCAGCGCGTCGTGCTCAACGACAACTTCGAGGACATCCGTCGGGAGCGCCTGCTCGACGACCTGCACCAGCGCGTGCGTGACGTGCGCGAGGGGCCGGACGGCTTCATCTACGTGCTCACCGACCAGGAGGTCGGCGCCCTGCTGCGCCTCGAACCCGCACCGTAGGGCCGTATGCGCTTCGGCGTAGCGCTCCAAGCAGGCCCAGCGTTCGACCTGGGGAGCCGGGGCCGCGCGGGGCATCTGGCTACGGCTCGCTGTGGCACTCCGGCGCAGGTGCCCGATGTCAGAAGGCGCCTGGCACGAGCCGGCTGGGCGTACGGCGCGCATAGTCCCGGTAGCCGGGAAGCTCCTCGGCGAGATAGCGGTCCTCCTTCGCCGTGCGCGCCACCAGCACCGCCGCCGCGAGACCTGCGGGGATGAACGTCCAGTACGACTGCAGGACGAGCGGCAGCGCGAGCTGCGACAGGAGCATGCCCAGGTAGCCAGGATGACGGACCACACGGTACACACCGGTGTCACAGACGCGGTGGTCGCGTTCGGTCTGGATGCGCACGGTGCTCGAGAAGAAGGCGTTCTGCCGCCGCGCCACCGCGAAGAGCGCCTGCCCCGCCACCATGAGCCCCGCGCCGGCCACGGTGACGGACACCGGCACGGCACCGGTCCAGCCGTAGCGACCGGAGTCCAGGCCCGCCGTCAGCAACGCCACGAGGTTCAGCAGGAAGTACACGCCAAGCAGCCGCCGGTCCCAGGCCTGCCCTGCATGGGCGTCGCGGGCGCGGTCCGCGGCGATGGTGGAGCCCGCCGGCGCAAGCAGGTGCGTGAGCGTCGCGCCCCAGAGCGCGAGGACGAGATAGAGGAGTCCCGGCCAGTAGGCGAACGTGCCAGCCCCAAGGAAGACGAGGCCCGAGAACAGCAACACACCCACGTAGCTGGCGGCAACCGCCCTGGACTTCTGCACGGGGCTCGACGCGTGGTCACCTGACCGGGCGGACGAGGTCACTCGACGGATCCTCGTGTCAGGGTCGCGTGGAGCCTGCCGCGACTCCGTCACCCGGGTCGGGCCCGCCGTCGCTGATATCGGCGTTCACGCTCTCGTGCGGGGTGCCCTGCGTGCGGTCCTGCACCCCGCGCTTCCCGCTGCCACCTTCGCTGCCACCTTCGCTGCCACCCTCGCCGACGCTCTCGCTGTCCCGCAGCGCGTGCGCCTTCCTGCCGCCTCGTTCCACCGCCACGGTGGGCACGGTGTCGACGAGTCGATGCGCCAGCGCGATGCAGCGACGCGCCAGCTCGCCCGCGCCGTTGTGCAGCTCGTGCGACGTGCTCACCGTCACGACGTTCTGTTCCATGTCTTCGGCCGTCCAGCCCCGCGAGTGCCCGATGAACGGAAACTGCGGCACGTGGAAGCCCAGCTCGCCGAAGAAGGTGAGGAGCTGACCGGCCACCCCCTGCACGTTGTCCTGCCCGCCCACGATGATGAACCCGGCCACCTTGTTGCGGATGAGTACGCGGTTGTGCGTGGTCACCTGGTTCTGCACGCAGTTGAGGCGCTCGGCCATCTTGAAGTAGAGCGAGGAGGCCGCCCCCCACCGGATGGGCGTGGCCAGCAGGATGACATCGGCCCAGTGCACCAGGGCCTCGTACACGACGTCCAGCTCGTCGTCGCGCTCCATCTGCGTGATCGAACACGGCCACGTGCAGGCATGCGCGCCGAGCGAATAGTAGCCGCGGCAGGCGTGGAAGTGGAGCCCGTTGAGCCGTATCAGCTTCGTCTCGCACCCATCGGCCCGCGCGGTGTCGAGCGCCGAGGCCAGCAGGTGCTCGGAGCCGGAATAGCGCGGGTGCTCCTCGTCCATGGCCGTGGTGGAGATCCCCGCCACGCGGATGGCCCCGGGCAGGCGTTCGGGCTTCCGGGCAAGAGGATGTGGCTCGTGGGGTGTCTTGCGGCGCAGCGTGACCGCCGCGATGTTCACGAGCACCCGGCCGTTCTCGACCTTCACCGGGTAGGCGGGCACACGGTCGTCCTCGAAGCCCGGCTCGCCGATGCCGGTCACCCGGTGGAACTTCCACTGGTGCCACGGACACACCACGTAGTCGCCGTCGAGGCGACCCTCGCCGAGCGGCCCCCCGACATGGTTGCAGGCATTTGAAACCGCACCGAACGCACCGTCCACGCACGACAGCGCGATGCGGGTCCGGCCGGCCCGAACCGGCTGCAGCGTGCGTCCCTGCAGTTCCGTCGCCGCCCCGAGATCCACCCAGCCGTCCGTCTGCCCCATGCGCTCCTGCTCTCGTTCCGTCCACGCGCCCCAGGGCACGCCTGTCGACGGCCGTTCGCCGCGCGGCCGCCCGTTCATCGGCATCGCCTGTCGGCGGCGCGCGGGCTCAGGATACTACCGGAACCCGGTGGCGACCGGCGCGGCGCGCCCCGCGGCCATCCACGTGCCCACATCGACGCCCCGGATCAGCAGCCACAGGCAGACGGACACCTCCGCGACGATGGCCACGACGTAGATGGGGGCGACGGTCGCGACATGCTCGGGCAGCAGGAATCGCGTGTAGCTGCCGAGCAGATACGTGACCGCCGCGGCCATGAGCAGGCCGCCCAGCGCCCGGGGCAGATAGCCCGAGCGGTACACCAGGTATCCGAGCAACAGGCAGTGCACGCCGAACAGCAGCAGGCCGATGTCGTAGCCGTGGCCGTGCAGGTCGAGGAACAGCGCGGCGAGCGCGTGGCGGGCATCCTGATCGAGCAGTCCGGCATACGCCTGGCCGGTGAGCAGCAGGAGCGCGGCGTGGTAGTGCACCAGGTTCAGCGCCAGCACCGCCGCCTGCGCGAGCCGGAAGCACATGGCCATCAGGGCGACGGCCCGGCTGACCGGGGCCAGGAGCACGTACAGCAGGACGGCGAGCGCGACATCGCTGAGCACCATCACCGAGTCCGCCACGAAGCCGCCACGAAAGAGCGCGGCCTGCGACAGGATGCGATCCGCGGTCATCGCCGGATCGTCGGGCACGATGATGCCGGCGCGAACGACCAGTTCGCCCAGCAGGCCGAATACGATGATGACGAGATAGAGGACGCCCGCGGTGCGGGCGTAGACCTGCGGTATTGCGTCGAGCGGTCGCGCCATCGGTCCTCACCTCCTGCCGTTGCCCGGCACGCCGATCTTCCCGGGCTGTGCGGTGTCTCAGGGACGCGTACGGATGGTGCGGCGCCGGCGGCCTATGGGACGACCTGTACACCCCGCCAGAACGCCACGCGGCCCTTGATCTCGCTCGCAGCCGGCTTTGGCTCGGGGTAGTACCAGCACGCGTCCGCATTCCGCTGGCCATTCACCACCAGCGAGTAGTAGCTGGCGGTGCCCTTCCACGGGCAGACGCTGGTGGTCGGGCTGAACTCGAACAGCTCGCGGCTGATCGACTCGACCGGGAAGTAGTGATTGCCTTCGACGACGACCGTGTCGTCGGACTCCGCCAGCACCGTACCGTTCCAGATCGCCTTCATGGATTCCTCCCCCTCCCGTCGAGCCGGCCCCTCCGGGCGCGACGCCAGTCTACGCCACGAACAGCGGGCTCGCGGCATGCGGAGCGGGCAGGCCCCTTCCCACGCGGCCGGAGGCACCGCGGGACCCGGGTGGAGCGGCACCGCGCCGCCTCGCCCGGCCGTACATGCGACGGGGGGCGATCGCTCGCCCCCCGCCCTCGGTTCTGTTGTCACTCCGGGCTCGCCTCGTCCGGCGCCCCGTCGTCCCTCTCCCGGCCGCGGTCCGGGTCCGCCCGCCGGTTCTGCAGCAGCAGGTGGATGGCCACTCCGATCGAGACGAGCGCCAGCACCGCCGGAAAGAACTCGAAGATCAGCATGCGCGGATCTCCGGGTCGTCTCCGCCGCTACTCGAAGTCTGCGCCCCGCGGACCGAGCGCCTCTTCCGGCTCGAACGCGTACTCGATCTCCCGTTCCAGATCGAGCTCGTCCTCGGTCGGCTGCGGCGGCGCCGGCGGCGGCGGCGGTTCGTCCGCCGGGATGGACACGTGGCGATACCACTCGAAGCCCGTGCCAGCCGGGATGAGCCGGCCCATCGTCACGTTCTCCTTCAGGCCGCGCAGGTAGTCCACCTTGCCCGAGATCGACGCCTCCGTGAGGACGCGCGTCGTCTCCTGGAAGGAGGCCGCCGAGATGAACGAATCGGTCGACAGGGACGCCTTCGTGATGCCGAGCAGCAGCGGCTGCGCCGTCGCCGGGCGTCCGCCGTCGGCGATCACCCGCTCGTTCTCTTCGAGGAAGCGGAACTTGTCCACCTGCTCGTCGATCAGGAACTCGGTGTCGCCCACGTCCTCGATGCGCACCCACCGCATCATCTGTCGTGCGATGACCTCGATGTGCTTGTCGTTGATGTTGACGCCCTGGAGCCGGTAGACCTCCTGGATCTCGTTGACCAGGTACTTCTGCAGCTCCTTCTCGCCCAGTACGCGCAGGATGTCGTGCGGGTTGCTCGGGCCGTCCATCAGCTGCTCGCCCGCGCGTACCCGCTCGCCCTCGTGGACGTTCACGTGCACGCCGCGCGGCAGGCTGTACTCGCGAGCCTCCGTCCCGTCGTCCGGCAGGATGATGAGTTTGCGCTGGCCCTTCACGATGCCGCCATCCTTCGCCACGCCGTCGATCTCTGAGATGACCGCCGGGTCGCGGGGCTTGCGCGCCTCGAACAGCTCCACCACGCGGGGCAGACCGCCCGTGATGTCCTTGGTCTTGGTGGTCTCGCGCGGAATCTTCGCCAACACGTCGCCGGCTTCCACGCCCTCCCCGTCCTGCACCATCAGGTGCGCATGCGAGGGCATCGGGTACTTCTTGAGCACCTTACCCGACTTGTCGCGCAGCTCGATGGCCGGCTGCTTCTTCTCGTCGGCCGAGTCCATGATGATGAAGCGGGAGAGGCCGGTGACCTCGTCCACTTCCTCGTGCACGGTGAGGCCCTCGATGATGTCCTTGAACTTCACCGTGCCCACGTCCTCGGTGAGGATCGAGAACGTGTAGGGGTCCCACTCCACCAGGTTCTGGCCCTGGGTGACTTTCTGGCCGTCCTTCACCTTGAGGCGCGCACCGTAGACGATCGGGTAGCGCTCGCGGTCGCGCCCCTTCTCGTCCGCCACGACGAGCGACCCGTTGCGGTTCATGACGATGAGCTGGCTCTGCGGCTGGCCCTTGTGGGTCTCGACCACCTGCAGGCCTTCGTAGCGGACGCTGCCGGTGTGCTTCGCCTCGAGCGTGTTCTGCTCAGAGACCCGCGACGCCGTGCCGCCGATGTGGAACGTCCGCATCGTGAGCTGCGTGCCGGGTTCGCCGATGGACTGCGCCGCGATGACACCCACCGCCTGCCCCAGTTCCACGAGCCGCCCGGTCGCGAGGTCGCGGCCGTAGCACTTCGCGCACACGCCGCGGCGCGCCGCGCAGGTGAGCACAGAGCGGATCTTCACCTTCTCGATGCCCGCCTCCTGGATCGCGCTCGCCTTGTCTTCGTCGATCTCCTCGCTCTGGTCGACGATGGTGTCGGAGCTGAACGGATCGGAGATGCGCTCGAGCGTCACGCGGCCCACGATGCGGTCGCGCAGCGGCTCGATGATTTCGCCGCTCTCCACGATGGCGCGGGCCTCGATGCCGTCGAGGGTGCCGCAGTCGATCTCGGAGATGATGACGTCCTGCGCCACGTCCACCAGGCGCCGCGTGAGGTAGCCGGAGTCGGCGGTCTTGAGCGCCGTGTCCGCCAGGCCCTTCCGCGCGCCGTGCGTGGAGATGAAGTACTGCATCACGGTGAGCCCTTCACGGAAGTTCGACGTGATGGGCATCTCGATGATTTCGCCGGAGGGCTTGGCCATCAGGCCACGCATGCCCGCCAGCTGACGGATCTGCTGCTTCGATCCCCGGGCGCCCGAGTCGGCCATGATGTAGACGGGATTGAAGCTCCGTCCCGTCTTGTCGAGCTCGGCCATCTCGCCGAACATTTCGTCGGCGATCTTCTCGGTGACTTCCGACCAGAGCGCGATGATCTTGTTGTAGCGCTCGCCGTTGGTGATGGCGCCTTCCAGGTACTGCTGCTCGACCTTGATCACCTCGCTGCGCGCGTTGCTCACCAGCTGCGGCTTGTTGCCCGGGATCACGAGGTCGTCGATGCCGATCGACAGGCCCGACCGCGTGGCGTAGGTGAAGCCCAGCGTCTTCAGCGAGTCGAGCATCTCGACGGTGCGCTCGAGACCCGACTCGAGGTAGCACCGCTGCACGAGCTGCTGGAGGCCCTTCTTCTTCAGCAGGCCGTTGACGAAGGGCATGCCCTTCGGCAGGGACTCGTTGAGGATGACACGGCCCACCGTCGTGTTGATGATCTTGCCGTGGACCTCCTGCACGTCGGTGTGCAGCACGTCCTGGTCGTCGCGCGCCGTGGTCAGGTCCTGCAGCTGCCCGGTGAACCGGAGGCGGATGGGCGACAGGGTCTCCAGTTCGGCCGCCTCGAGCGCCAGCAGCACGTCATCGACGCTGCCGAAGGCACGGCCCTCTCCCTTGGCGCCCCGCTTCACCTTCGTGAGGTAGTAGCAGCCGAGCACGATGTCCTGCGACGGCACCGCAATGGGCGCGCCGTTGGCCGGCGAGAGGATGTTGTTCGCCGACATCATCAGGACCGAGGCCTCGATCTGCGCCTCGGGCGACAGCGGGATGTGGACGGCCATCTGGTCGCCGTCGAAGTCCGCGTTGAACGCCGTGCACACCAGCGGGTGGATCCGGATGGCCTTGCCCTCGACGAGGACCGGTTCGAAGGCCTGGATCCCGAGCCGGTGCAGCGTGGGTGCGCGGTTGAGCAGCACCGGGTGCTCGCGGATCACCTCTTCGAGGATGTCCCACACCTCTGGGCGCTGCTGCTCCACCATCTCCTTGGCCTGCTTGATGGTGGCGACGAGCTGACGCTCCTCGAGCTTGTTGTAGATGAACGGCTTGAACAGCTCGAGCGCCATCTTCTTCGGCAGGCCGCACTGGTGGAGCTTCAGCTCGGGGCCGACGACGATGACGGAACGGCCCGAGTAGTCCACGCGCTTGCCGAGCAGGTTCTGGCGGAAGCGGCCCTGCTTGCCCTTCAGGGTGTCGGACAGCGACTTGAGCGGGCGGTTGTTCGCGCCGCGCAGCACGCGGCCCCGGCGGCCGTTGTCGAACAGCGCGTCCACGGCTTCCTGCAGCATCCGCTTCTCGTTGCGGATGATGACGTCGGGCGCCTTGAGCTCCATGAGCTTCTTCAGCCGGTTGTTCCGGTTGATGACGCGGCGATAGAGATCGTTGAGGTCCGAGGTGGCGAAGCGGCCGCCGTCGAGCGGCACCAGGGGCCGCAACTCCGGCGGAATCACCGGAATCACGTCCAGGATCATCCACTCGGGCTTGTTGTTCGACTTGCGGAAGCTGTCGACCACCTTGAGGCGCTTGGCGTACTTCAGCTTCTTCTGGACTGAGGTCTCGCTGCGCATCTTGATGCGCAGTTCCTCGGCCAGCGTGTCGATCTCGACGCGGCGGAGCAGTTCCTTGATCGCCTCGGCGCCCATCTGGGCGCGGAACTTCGTGCCGAAGTCCTCGCGCGCCTTCCGGTACTGCTCCTCGGTGATCATCTGGTTCTGCTTCAGGTCCGTGTCACCGGGATCGATGACCACGTAGCCTTCGAAGTACAGAATCCGCTCGAGATCACGCAGCGGGATGTCGAGCAGGTGGCCGATGCGGCTCGGCAGCCCCTTGAAGAACCACACGTGGCTCACCGGGGTGGCCAGCGTGATGTGGCCGAGGCGCTCGCGGCGCACCTTGGCCTGCGTGACCTCGACGCCGCACTTGTCGCAGATCACGCCCCGGTGCTTCATGCGCTTGTACTTGCCGCAGAGGCACTCCCAGTCGGTGATCGGGCCGAAGATCTTGGCGCAGAAGAGGCCGTCGCGCTCGGGCTTGAAGGTCCGGTAGTTGATCGTCTCGGGCTTGGTAACCTCGCCGAACGACCACGAGATGATCTTCTCCGGCGACGCCAGGGAGATGCGGATCGCGTCGAAGTCGGCGCGCAGGGCCGTCTTGCTGTCGTGGAAGCTTGGTCTCATAGGTCCCCTACACCTGCTCCAGTACCGGTTCGTCGGCCGCCGGCGGCAGTTCGGCCGGGCGCTTCTTCGTGGAGATGAGCTCCACGTCGAGACAGAGCGACTGCAGCTCGCGAATCAGGACGTTGAACGACTCGGGCAGGCCAGGCGTGAACGAGGCGTCGCCCTTGACGATGGCCTCGTAGATCTTGGCGCGCCCGATGACGTCGTCGGACTTGGCGGTCAGCAGTTCCTGGAGGATGTGCGAGGAGCCATAGGCCTCGAGCGCCCACACCTCCATCTCCCCGAAGCGCTGGCCACCGAACTGTGCCTTGCCGCCGAGCGGCTGCTGCGTGATGAGCGAGTACGGCCCGATCGAGCGCGCGTGGATCTTGTCATCCACAAGGTGCGACAGCTTCAGCATGTAGATGTAGCCGACCGTCGTCTCCTGCTCGAACGCCTGCCCCGTCATGCCGTCGTGCAGCTGTTGCTTCCCGCCCTTGGGCAGGCCCGCCTGCTCCAGCCAGTCCTTGATCTCGTGCTCGTTCGCCCCGTCGAAGACCGGCGTGGCGAAGTACAGGCCCAGCGCGTGCGCCGCCCACCCGAGGTGCGTCTCGAGGATCTGGCCGACGTTCATACGCGAGGGCACGCCCAGCGGGTTGAGCACGATCTCGACCGGCGTGCCATCCGGGAGGTACGGCATGTCCTCCTCGGGCAGGATCCGGGCGATGACGCCCTTGTTGCCGTGGCGACCGGCCATCTTGTCGCCGACCGAGAGCTTCCGCTTCATGGCCACGTACACCTTCACCAGCTTGATGACGCCGGGAGGCAGCTCGTCGCCGCGACGGATCTTCTCCTTCTTCTCCTCGAACAGCTGCCGGATCACCTCGACCTGGCGCTCGGTGCGCTCCTCGAGCAGCCGCAGCTCGCCCTCGAGGCGAGGGTCGTCGTTCTGCAGCTTGAGGCGCACCATCTGCGTATAGGAGATGTCCTGCAGGACATCCGCCGTGAGTTCGGTGCCCTTGCGCAGGAGGCGCTCGCGGCCGTATTCGTCGAACGCGTCGGCCCGCAGCGTCTGTCCAAGCACCATCTGCACGACCCGCTTCTTCACCTCGTCGTGGAGGATGCGGATCTCGTCCTGGAGGTTCTTCTCCATCATCTCGAGCTCTTCGGCCTCGATGGCCTTGGCCCGATCGTCCTTCTCGATCCCCTTCCGCGAGAAGATCTTCACGCCGACGATGATGCCCTCGATGCCGGGCGGGCAGATGAGGGACGCGTCGCGGACGTCGCCGGCCTTCTCACCGAAGATCGCCCGAAGGAGCTTCTCTTCGGGGGTGAGCTGCGTCTCGCCCTTCGGCGTGACCTTGCCCACCAGGATGTCGCCGGGCTTCACGTAGGCGCCGATGCGGATGATGCCGCTGTCGTCGAGGTCCCGCAGGTACGTCTCCGACACGTTCGGGATGTCGCGGGTGATCTCCTCGGGGCCGAGCTTCGTGTCGCGGGCCTCGATTTCGAACTCCTCGATATGGATGGACGTGTAGTAGTCGTCCTTCACCATCCGCTCGGACACGAGGATGGCGTCCTCGAAGTTGTAGCCGCGCCACGGCATGAACGCGACCAGCACGTTCCGGCCGAGCGCCAGCTCGCCGAGTTCGGTGCAAGGGCCATCGGCCATCACCTGCCCCTTGTGCACCTTCTGCCCGACCCGCACGATGGGCTTCTGGTTGATGCAGGTGTTCTGATTGGACCGCTTGAACTTGGTCATGGGGTAGATGTCGGCCCCCATTTCCTTGCTGCCGTCCTCGCCCTCGGCCTCCACGCGCACCACGATGCGCTGGCTGTCGACGTAGTCCACCTCGCCCGACCGGCGCGCCACGATCACCGCGCCCGAATCGCGGGCGGTGATGTATTCCATGCCCGTGCCCACGTACGGGCTGCGGGGGCGCAGCAGCGGCACCGCCTGGCGCTGCATGTTCGAGCCCATCAGCGCGCGGTTCGCGTCGTCGTTCTCGAGGAACGGGACGAGCGAGGCGGCCACCGACACGAGCTGCTTCGGCGAGACGTCGATGAACTGGACGTTCTCGCGAGGCGAGAGGATGAAGTCGCCGGCCTGGCGCGCGTTGATGCGGTCCTGCACGAAGCGGCCCTGCTCGTCCACCTGCGCGTTGGCCTGCGCGATGATGTACTGGTCCTCCTCCCACGCGGAGAGGTAGTAGGAGTAGGGCTCGAACTCGACGCCTTTCTTCTTGGACCGGCCCTCGACGCCGACCATGGCGTCGGCCTCGACCACGTCGCCCACCTTGAACTTGGGGTTGCCGCCCGCGTTGGTGATGACCACGTAGTCCACGACGCGCCCCTCACGCACCTTGCGGTAGGGCGACTCGATGAAGCCGAACTCGTTGATCCGTGCGTAGCAGCTGAGCGACGAGATGAGACCGATGTTCGGGCCTTCCGGCGTCTCGATCGGGCAGATGCGGCCGTAGTGCGTGGGGTGCACGTCGCGCACCTCGAAGCCGGCGCGCTCGCGGGACAGGCCGCCGGGTCCGAGGGCCGAGAGACGCCGCTTGTGCGTGATCTCGGACAGCGGGTTGGTCTGGTCCATGAACTGCGAAAGCTGCGACGACCCGAAGAATTCGCGGATGGCGGCCATGACCGGCTTCGCGTTGATCAGGTCGTGCGGCATGGCAGTCGCCATTTCCTGGTAGACCGACATCTTCTCCTTGATGGCCCGCTCCATCCGCACGAGGCCGATGCGGAACTGGTTCTCGAGGAGCTCGCCGACCGAGCGCACGCGCCGGTTGCCGAGGTGGTCGATGTCGTCCACGTTCTGCGGGTACTTCCGCAGCTTCAGCTGGTACTTGATCACCTCGTAGAAGTCCTGCGGGTGCAGGATCTTCTCGTCGAGCGGCGTCTTCAGCCCGAGCTTCGTGTTGAGCTTGAGGCGACCGACCCGCGAGAAGTCGTACTTCTGCGGGTTGAAGAACATGTTCTCGAAGAGCGAGCGCGAGCTGTCGAGCGTGGGTGGATCACCGGGGCGCAGGCGCCGATAGATCTCGATGAGCGCCTCCTCGTGCGTCCGGATCGGATCCTTCTTGAGCGTCTGGCTGATGATGGCCCCGACGTCGTCGCGCTCGGGGAAGAAGACCTCGAGCACCTCGACGTTCTTCTCCTGCGCCATCGAGATGACGCGCGGCGTCAGCTCCTCGTTGGCCTCGAGGATCACCTCACCAGTCTCGGGGTCCACGATGTCGACGGCGGTGAAGGCGCCCTCGAGGGCCTCGTCGGCGACGGCCACCGACTCCACGCCCGCCTTCCTGAACGCCGCGACGGCATTGGCCGTGATCTTCCGCCCGCCCTGCAGGGTGAAGTCGCCCGCCTTCACGTCACCGGCGACACGCAGGCCGACCAGGCTGTCGTTGACGGCCCACTGCAGCGTGGGACCACGGTCGAGGAAGATGCGATCGACGTTGTAGAACGCGCGCAGGATCTCGTCGGCGCCGCGCAGCCCGAGGGCGCGCAGGAACACCGTGGCGAGGAACTTCCGCTTGCGGTCGATACGGACGTACAGCAGGTTCTTCTGGTCGTACTCGAACTCCACCCAGGACCCGCGATAGGGGATGATCTGCGCGACGTAGAGGGTCTTGTCCTCGGAGTGGAAGAAGGCGCCGGGCGACCGGTGGAGCTGCGACACGATGACGCGCTCGGTGCCGTTGATGATGAACGTGCCGTTGTCCGTCATCAGCGGGATGTCGCCGAAGTAGACCTCCTGCTCCTTGATGTCGCGGATGGTCTTGACGCCGGTATCGGGGTCCTTGTTCCACACGACGAGGCGGATCGTCACCTTGAGCGGCACGGCGTAGGTCATGCCGCGCTCCTGGCACTCGTCCACGTCGTACTTCAGCTTCATCGCGACCGTGTGGCCGCAGATGTCACAGACGTCGCCGCGCGCGTGATTCGAGGTGCCGCAGCGCGGGCAGAGCACTTCGTGGTCGCCGAGGGGGTCGGCGATGATGGTCGCGCCACAGTGACTGCAGGGCTTGCGCAGGTGGTGGAGCCCGGCGAGCTTGCCGCACTTGCATTCCCAGTTGCCGATCGAATACTCGATGAACTCGAGCGACGAATTCTCGCGGAAGTCGCTGATCGGGAAGACGGACTTGAAGACCGACTGCAGGCCGGCGTCTTCGCGCTCGGACGGCAGGCGGTTCATCTGCAGAAATCGTTCGTACGACTTCCGCTGGATCTCGATCAGGTTCGGAATGGGTACCGTGGTCTTGATCTTCGAGAAGTCCTTGCGCTCGCGGTAGACGTTCTTGGGAAGGCTGTACATCTGTGACTGATCCTCGAGGATCGGAAGCCGGTGACAAGGCTGCAGGGCGGGCCCGCACGGGGACCCGCCCTTCTCATTTGGACCGTCTCACACCACGAAACGGCCGGTGGCTCGATCTCGGACGCCGCCGCGACGGGTCCGCTGCCGGGGTACGGGGCCCGGCCTACTTGATCGTGACCTTCGCGCCGACCTCTTCGAACTTCTTCTTGATGGCCTCGGCCTCGTCCTTGGTCGCGCCTTCCTTGATGGGCTTCGGCGCGCTCTCGACCAGGTCCTTGGCTTCCTTGAGCCCGAGGTTCGTGACCTCGCGGACGACCTTGATGACCTTGATCTTGTCCGCACCCACCTCGGTGAGCGTGACGTCGAACTCGGTCTTCTCCTCGGCAGGCGCCGCGGCGCCGCCGCCGCCGGCCATCATGCCCGGCATCATCATCGGCATGGCGGCAGCCGCCGATACGCCGAGTTCCGTCTCGAGCGTCTTGACGAGCTGCGACAGCTCCATGACGCTGATGCCCTTGATGTAGTCAACCACCTGCTGCTGAGTCAGTTCGGCCATTCTCGTTCGCTCCTGATGCGGGCGGACTCTCCGGTCCGCCCCTACGTATGCTGTAGGCGGCGGCCTTATGCCGCGCCCGCTTCACCCTTCTTTTTCTCCGCCTGCGAGAGCACCGTCATCAGGTCACGCGGCGCTGCGGCCAGCACCGACACGAACTGCTGCATGGGACCCTGCATCACGGAGAGCAACTGCGCGTAGAGCTCCGGCCTGCCGGGGAGGGTCGCGAGATCGTTGACCGCCTCCGACCGGATCGCCAGGCCCTGGACGACCGCCGCCTTGATCGACAAGGTCGGCGCGCCTTTCATGAACGTCGTCAGCGCCTTTGCCAGCGCGACCGCGTCGTCGGACGTGAAGGCCACGGCCGTCGTGCCGACGAAGTGCTCTTCGAGCGCGGCGAACGGCGTGCCCTTGGCCGCGCGCTTGGCGAGCGTGTTCTTGACCACGCGGTAGCTCGCGCTCGCCGCCCGCAGCTGCCGGCGCAGCTCCGTTGCAGCGGGTACGTTCAGGCCGCGGTAGTCCACCAGGATCGCCGTGTCGGCCGCCTGGAAGGCCGCCGTCAGGTCCTGGAGTTCTTCTTCCCTCTGTGCTCGGGTAACCGCCATCGTCTGCCCTCCTACTGCCGTGCCTCGACGTGGGCCGCGTCGATCGAGACGCCGGGCCCCATCGTGGAAGACATCGTGATGGACTTCAGGTACTTGCCTTTCGCCGCGGACGGCTTGGCCTTGAGCACGCTGTCGACGAGGGCGTGCGCGTTCTCGATGAGCGCCTGCGTCGCGAACGAGAGCTTGCCGACCGGCGCGTGGATGATGCCCGTCTTGTCGACGCGGAACTCCACCTTGCCGGCCTTGATCTCCTTCACGGCCTGCGTCACGTTCGGCGTGACGGTGCCGGTCTTCGGGTTGGGCATCAGTCCACGCGGACCGAGCACCTTGCCGAGCCGGCCGACGCCCCGCATCATGTCGGGCGTGGCGACGACCGCGTCGAAGTCCATCCAGCCGCCGAGGATCTTCTCCACGATCTCGTCGCCGCCGACCTGGTCGGCGCCGGCTTCGGTGGCCTCACGCTGCTTGTCCGGACCGGCAATCACGAGCACGCGCTTGCTCTTGCCGAGGCCGTGCGGCAGCACCACCGTGCCGCGGACCATCTGGTCCGCATGCCTGGGGTCCACACCGAGGCGCATTGCGAGCTCCACCGTCTCGTCGAACTTGGCGAACTTCAGCTTCTGAACGAGCGGAACCGCCTCCTCGAGCAAGTACGGCCGGTCCTCGACTTGCGCCGCGGCGGCCAGGAAATTCTTTCCGTGTCGTGCCATGTGCCTCCCTGTGGTGCTCGCGGGCCGTCACCGGCCCTCCCACAACGGAACGGGTCGGCGCCTCATGCGCCGCCCAACCCGGCCTCCGGCTCACGCCGGCGCCGGCCTGCGACCGGTGTCAGCCGATCACGTCGATGCCCATGGAACGCGCGGTCCCACGGACGGTCTTGATGGCGGCGTCCAGGCTCTCGCAGTTGAGGTCGGGCATCTTCTGCCGCGCGATGTCCTCCACCTGCCCGGCCGTCACCGTGCCCACCTTGTTCCGGTTGGGCTCGGCCGAGCCCTTCGCGAGGTTGGCCACCTTCTTCAGCAGCACGGCCGCCGGCGGCGTCTTCGTGATGAAGCTGTAGCTGCGGTCCGCGTAGACGGTCACCACCACCGGGATGATGAGGCCCTCGTCCTTCGCGGTCTTCGCATTGAAGTTCTTGCAGAAATCCATGATCGCCACGCCGTGGGGGCCGAGCGCCGTGCCCACGGGGGGAGCAGGCGTGGCCTTGCCCGCCTGGATCTGCAGCTTCACCATTGCCTGAACTTTTTTCGCCATGACGTCTCTCTACGGTCTCTCTCTCAGATCTTCTCGACCTGCAGGAAGTCGAGTTCGACCGGCGTGGACCGGCCGAAGATGGTGACCATCACCTTGAGGGTGTTGCGGTCGACGTTGACCTCGTCCACCACGCCGTTGAAGCTGGCGAACGGCCCCTCGTTGATCCGCACCTGGTCGCCCTTGTCGAAGCTGTACTTCGGCCGGGGCTTTTCAACAGCGTCACGCACCTGGGTGATGATGTGGTCGACCTCTTCCTGCGTGAGGGGTGTCGGCTTGCTGCCGGCGCCGACGAAGCCCGTCACCTTCGGCGTGTTCTTCACCACGTGCCACGCGTTGTCGGACATGTTCATCTCGACAAGGATGTAGCCGGGAAAGAAGCGCTTCGACGTGACCACCTTCCGCCCGCCGCGCAGTTCGACGACGTCCTCGGTCGGGATGAGCACCTTGCCGATCTCGCCCTGGAGCCCGTACGCCTGTACGCGCTGCTCGAGGGACTCGGCCACCTTCTTCTCGAAGCCGGAGTAGGTATGAACGATGTACCAGTGCATCGAGGAGACCTCGGTCATGCTCCACCAAACTGCCGGAAGAACCAGTTGACCATCCGGTCGAAGGCCAGGTCGAGTCCCCAGAGATACAACCCGAAGAAGGTCGACGTCAGGATCACGACGACGGTGGTGGCGTACACCTCCCGGCGCGCGGGCCACGTGACGCGACGCATCTCGTTGCGCACCTCGACCAGGAACGCCCGGCCGCCGTTCCACCAGCCCTTGACGCCCTCGCTGGCGCCCTCGGTGCTCCGAACCGACCCAGACTTGGCTTGCTCGATCGTGCTCATACGCCCCTGCGGCCCGGGGCACCGGACTTCCGGCACCCCGTTCCCGCTCCTCGTGATGGCAGGTCAGGAGGGACTCGAACCCCCAGCCCTCGGTTTTGGAGACCGATGCTCTACCAATTGAGCTACTGACCTGTGAACGCCCTGCGGTGGACGGCGACCGCCGCCCTCCGCGCGCCGCCCGTGGACTACTTGGTCTCGCGATGCGACGTGTGCTTGCGGCAGAAGCGGCAGTACTTGTTCAGTTCGAGCCGCTCCGTCGTCTTCTTCTTGTTCTTGGTGGTGCTGTAGTTGCGACGCTTGCACTCGCCGCACGCCATCTGAATGATGTCTCTCATCTCGCCAACCCTGCCTGACCTGCCACACTCACGGAATCCGGCCGTCCGGCTCCGAGCCCGGGCCTATTCGATGATTTCCGTAATCGTGCCCGCGCCCACCGTCCGGCCGCCCTCGCGGATCGCGAAGCGCGCACCCTTCTCGAGCGCCACCGGCGTGTGCAGTTCCGCCGTGATCGACGTGTTGTCGCCCGGCATCACCATCTCCACCCCCTCGGGCAGCTGCAGCGACCCCGTCACGTCCGTCGTCCGGATGTAGAACTGCGGCCGGTAGCCCGTGAAGAACGGCGTGTGCCGGCCACCCTCTTCCTTCGACAGGATGTACACCTCGCCCTTGAACTTCGTGTGCGGCTTGATCGACCCCGGCTTGCACAGCACCTGGCCCCGCTCCACGTCCGTCTTCTCCACGCCCCGCAGCAGCACGCCGATGTTGTCCCCCGCCACCCCTTCGTCCAGCAGCTTCCGGAACATCTCGACGCCCGTCACCACCTTCTTCTCCGTGGGCTTGAACCCGACGATCTCGATCTCTTCGCCCACCTTCACCTTGCCCCGTTCCACGCGCCCGGTCACCACCGTGCCGCGGCCCGAGATCGAGAACACGTCCTCGATCGGCATCATGAAAGGCTTGTCGATCTCGCGCTCCGGCATCGGGATGTACGTGTCGAGCGCATCCATCAGCTTCACGATGCTCTCCACGCCCGCCGCGTCCCCGTTGATCGCTCCCAGCGCGCTCACCCGCACCACCGGCACGTCGTCCCCGGGGAACCCGTAGCTGCTCAGCAGCTCCCGCACTTCCAGTTCCACCAGGTCCAGCAGTTCCGGGTCGTCGACCGCGTCCACCTTGTTCAGCGCCACCACCAGGAACGGCACGTTCACCTGGCGCGCCAGCAGCACGTGCTCCCGCGTCTGCGGCATCGGCCCGTCTACCGCCGACACCACCAGGATCGCCCCGTCCATCTGCGCCGCGCCCGTGATCATGTTCTTGATGTAGTCCGCGTGCCCCGGGCAGTCCACGTGCGCGTAGTGCCGGTTCGCCGTCGCATACTCCACGTGACTCGACGCAATCGTCAGAATCTTCGTGTCGTCCCGCCGCCCCTGCGACTCCGATGCCTTCGCGACCTCGTCATACGGTACGAACTTCGCCCAGCCCTTGTCCGCCGCCACCTTCGTCAGGGACGCCGTCAGCGTCGTCTTCCCGTGGTCGATGTGCCCAATCGTCCCCACGTTCACGTGCGGCTTCGAACGATCAAATTTCTCTTTCGCCATCGAAGTTCGTCTCCGTCATTGATGCGCGGGCCCGGGCAACGCCCTGGCCGCGCAGGCTGTCACTACTTCGTGCCCTGGACCCGCGCCACGACTTCTTCGCTCACGTTCTGCGGCGCCTGCTCGTATCGATCGAAATGCATGGAATACGTTGCGCGCCCCTGCGTGCGCGAGCGCAGGTCCGTGGCATAGCCGAACATCTCGGACAGCGGCACGCGGGCGTTGATGATCTGCGTGCCCCCACGATCCTCCTGCGACTGGATGCGGCCACGCCGGCTGGCGAGGTCGCCCATGACGTCGCCCATGTAGTCCTTCGGCACCACGACTTCGACGCGCATCACGGGCTCGAGCAGAACGGGCTTGGCCTTCTTCGCCGCGTCCTGGAACGCCAGCGATCCGGCGATCTTGAACGCCATTTCGGAGGAGTCCACGTCGTGATAGGAGCCGTCGTAGAGCACGATGCGGACGTCGTCGATCGGGTAGCCCGCCAGCACGCCGCGCGTGAGGGCTTCCTTGATGCCTTCGTCGATCGGCTTGATGAACTCCTTCGGGATCGCGCCCTGCGTGACCTCGTTCTCGAAGATGTAGCCCGTGCCGGGCTCGCCCGGGAACAGATGGATCTTGGCGTGGCCGTACTGACCACGGCCGCCCGTCTGCTTGGCGTACTTCATCTCGCCATCGGCCGGACGCGTCAGCGTCTCCTTGTAGGCGACCTGCGGCTTGCCGACGGTGGCCTCGACGCTGAACTCCCGCTTCAGGCGGTCGACGATGATCTCGAGGTGGAGCTCGCCCATGCCGGCAATCACGACCTGCCCCGTCTGATCGTCGGTCCGCACCCGGAACGTGGGGTCCTCGGCCATGAGCTTCGACAGCCCCTGCCCGAGCTTCTCCTGGTCGCTCTTGGTCTTGGGCTCGATGGCCAGGGAGATGACCGGCTCCGGGAAGTCCATCGACTCGAGCACCACGGGGTGCTTGTCGTCGCAGAGCGTGTCGCCGGTGCTCACCTGCTTGAGGCCCACGGCGGCGGCGATGTCGCCGGCGTAGACCTCCTTGATTTCCTCACGCTTGTTGGCGTGCATCTTCAGGAGGCGGCCGACGCGCTCGGTGCGCTGCTTCGTGGAGTTGTAGACCGACGAGCCGGACGTGAGCACGCCCGAGTAGACCCGGATGAACGTGAGCTGGCCGACGAACGGGTCGGTCATCAGCTTGAACGCCAGCGCCGAGAACGGGGCATCGTCGGACGCGGGCCGCTCGATCTTCGTTTCTTCCTTGGCGTCGGGGTCGATCCCTTCGATCGAGGGCACGTCGAGCGGCGACGGCAGGTAGTCGACGACAGCGTCGAGCAGCGGCTGCACGCCCTTGTTCTTGAAGGCGGTGCCGCAGATGACGACGACGAACGCCGTGTCTTCCTCACGCACCGACTTCATCACCCGGCTGCGCAGCGCGGCCTTGATCTCGTCTTCGGCGAGCTCCTGGCCGCCGAGGTACTTCTCGAGCAGCTTGTCGTCGTGCTCGCTGACCTTCTCGATCAGCTTCTCGCGGTAGACCAGCGCCTCGGGCAGCAGGTCGGCCGGGATGTCGGAGACGACGTAGTCGGCGCCCATCGTCTCGTCCTTGTACGTGATCGCCTTCATCTTGACGAGGTCGATCACGCCAGTGAACTTGTCTTCCGAGCCAATCGGCAGCTGGATCGCGACGGGGTTGGCGCCGAGCTTGGTCTCGATCTGCGACAGCGTCGCCTTGAAGTCCGCCCCGATGCGGTCCATCTTGTTGACGAAGCAGATCCGCGGAACCCGGTACTTGTCGGCCTGGCGCCAGACCGTCTCCGACTGGGGCTCGACACCCGACACGGCATCGAACACGGCACAGGCGCCGTCGAGCACGCGCAGCGAACGCTCGACCTCGGCGGTGAAGTCGACGTGACCCGGCGTGTCGATGATGTTGATGCGGATGTCGCGCCAGAAGCACGTGGTCGCGGCCGACGTGATGGTGATGCCGCGCTCCTGCTCCTGCTCCATCCAGTCCATGACGGCCGTGCCCTCATGAACCTCGCCGATCTTGTACGTGATCCCCGTGTAGAAGAGGATCCGCTCGGTCGTAGTCGTCTTCCCGGCATCGATGTGGGCCATGATGCCGATATTGCGCGTGCGTTCGAGTGGTGTCTGCCGTGGCATGGCGTGCTCGCTCTGGACCTGGCTGCTCTGTTCGAAAAATTCCCGGGCCTACCAGCGGTAGTGCGCGAACGCCTTGTTGGCTTCGGCCATCCGGTGGGTGTCCTCGCGCTTCTTGACGGCACCGCCACGCAGGTTCGATGCGTCGAGCAGCTCGTTGGCGAGCTTCTCTTCCATCGTCTTGCCGTCACCACGCGAGCGCGCGTAGCTCACCAGCCACCGGATGCTGAGCGAGAGCCGGCGGTTGGGGTTCACCTCGATGGGCACCTGGTAGTTCGACCCGCCGACACGGCGCGACTTCACCTCGAGGCTCGGCTTCACGTTGTCGAGCGCCTTCTTGAACACCTTGAGCGGATCGTCGCCGGTGCGCTCCTTGATGATGTCGAAGCTCTGGTAGAGGATGTGCTCCGCCGTGCTGCGCTTGCCGTCGCGCATCACCGTATTGATGAACTTGCTGACCAGCGAGCTGTTGTACAGCGGGTCGGCGGCAAGCTCTCTCTTTGCGATTACTCGTCTGCGTGGCATGACTACTCGTTCCCTGCTGATGCCCTACTGCTTCGGGCGCTTTGCGCCGTACTTCGAGCGCCCCTGCTTGCGACCCTGCACGCCCACCGCGTCGAGCGTGCCCCGCACCACGTGGTAGCGCACACCGGGAAGATCCTTCACGCGGCCCCCGCGGATGAGCACGAGCGAGTGCTCCTGGAGGTTGTGCCCCACGCCCGGAATGTAGGTCGTGACTTCGATTCCATTGGTGAGGCGCACGCGCGCCACCTTGCGCAGCGCGGAGTTCGGCTTCTTGGGCGTCTGCGTGAAGACGCGGACGCAGACGCCGCGCTTCTGCGGACTCACCTGCAGCGCGGGACTCTTCGTCTTCGTGACGATCTTCTTGCGTCCCTGGCGAACGAGCTGACTAATCGTCGGCATGTGGTCTCAACCTGTGTCGCGGAGCGCACCCGCTCCGTCGCTCCGCCGTACAGGCGGGAAAGCTTCGCCCCCGGTCCGTTCCCAGAAGGAACGACGCCGAGCGGCGCGGTCTACGCGTCGTCTCAGACCTGAAGGCGGCACCCGCGGCAGGTGTGCCTGGCGTCTGAAACTTCCTACCCTAACCTGTGATTGCACGAGGGAGCCGTCGGCACGTAATGCCGGACGCTCGCCAGGGAAAAGAGCCGTCTTGGCCTCTTCCGGTGCGGCGGGAACTAGATAGGGTGTCCTAGCCCCCGAGAGAACCTAGGGAATATAGCACGGGTCACCGGGACCCGCAACAGGCCCAGGTTTGCCACCAGTCACCGTCCCAGTCAGTGCCCAGTCAGTGGGGAGTCACCAGTCAGTTGCTGGCACGCGGATGCCCGGCGTCCGCGTGCCACTCCCCGCCGCGCGGAACCGCCTCCTACTTCCGTGCGGCCAGATAGTCGGACAGGACGCCCAGCTCCGTGTCGCTCATCGCATCGCTGAAACCGGGCATGTTGGCCAGTACGTCGACCTCCGAGGGGTCGGCGATCCAGGCGCGGAGCCAGGCCGCATCGCGGGTCTGGCCGATGTGCGACAGGTCCGGGCCAAAGGCTCCGCCCTCGCCGTCAATCTGGTGACAGTTCACGCAGTGCCTCGCAAAGGCCGTGGCCGCCATCCGCTCCTCCACCGACACCTCCGGCGGTTGGGCGCCGGCGCGCGCGAGGGTGAGGTACTGCACCACGGCCGCCGCCTGCGCGGGCTGCAGCCCACCCGGGGGCGCCGGCCTGAGCCCAGGGGCAATGACTTCGGGATCGGCCAGGTGGCCCGCAATCCACTCCGGATCGCGCCGGAGCCTGAGCTCCGACACCGGGTTCGCCGCGCCACCCGGCCGGTGACAGGCCTGGCAGCGCTCGTCAGCCGCGAGCGCCTGCCCGGCGATGGCCATGGGCGTCCACTGGGACGCGGCTTCAGGCGGCGTGTCGCGCAGGCCCAGCGTCGTGAGGGTGGTGACGGCCAGGCCCAGCACACCGAAGCACAGCATCACGACGGGCCGGCGGAACGGGTGCCGGTGGGGACTGCTGTCGAGGAACGGCAGCATCAGCAACCCACCCACCACGACGCCTGGAATCACCATCGTCGCCACGGGTTCGAGCGGCCCAGGAAAGTACTTGAGCAGCTGGAACAGGCTCAGGAAATACCACTCCGGCCGCGGGATGTACGAGGCGTCGGAGGGGTCCGCGATGGCATCGAGGGGCACTCTGATGGAGAAGACGAACGTGAGCAGGACCGCGAACACGACGGCCATGCCGATCGTGTCCTTGAGCACGTGGTAGGGGAAGAACGGCTTGGCCGGCCCGGCCACGGGCTCGATGGGGCCGGAGATGCCGTGGCGGCGCATCAAGTACAGGTGCGACAGGACCAGCACGATCAGGGCTGCCGGCAGCAGGAACACGTGGGCCGAGTACCACCGCACCAGCGTCAGGGCCCCCAGATCGGCCCCGCCCCGCATCAGGTTGGCCACGTGCTCCCCGAGCACGGGAGTGCCGCGGGCGATGTTGATCGTCACCGTGGTAGCCCAGTACGCCTTCTGGTCCCACGGCAGCAGGTAGCCGCTCAGGGCGAAGGCGAGGATCACCAGGAGCAGGAGAACGCCGGTCATCCAGGTGAGTTCGCGGGGCTTCTTGTAGGAGCCGAACATCACCACGCGCACCAGATGGAGCAAGGCGGCCACGACGATGAAACTCGCCCCGAAGAAGTGGAAGCCCCGCAGGAGGGCCCCGAAGGGCAGACCGTCCATGATGAAGCGCACACTGTCGTACGCGCTCTCTGGCGACGGCACGTAGTACATCGTGAGCACGATGCCCGTCACGACCTGCACGCCGAGCAGGAAGAGCAGGATGCTGCCGGTGATGAACCACCACCCCACCCCGCTCGGAATGGGCTCGTCGAGCAGGTGATGGCGGGCCGCCCGGAAGCCGGTGCGGGAGTCGAGCCAGTCGAACACGCCGCGCATCACACCTGCACCATCACCTGGCTGCCCTCGACGCGGGTCGGGAGGACGGCAAGAGGCTCAGGTGGCGGCCCGTCGACGACGGCACCGGCCTTGTCGTACACGCCGCCATGACACGGGCACAGCAACTGCTGCGTGTCCGGCTGCCAGCTCACGCGACAGCCGAGGTGCGTGCACGTGGACGACAACGCCTTGACGTCGGAGCCGGACTTGACCAGGAACACCACCTGGCGCTCGACCACCTGGCTGTACCCGTCCTGTCGGGCCACGCGGAGCGTGACCGGCGTGGGAATCTCGTCGGCCAGGTCGGCCAGCCGGCCGGCATCGAGCCAGTTTTCGTTGCGGCGCGCGAAGCCCGGGGAGAGGATTGACCCGCCCAGGATGACGCCCAGTGTCCCACCGATGGCCGCCTGAATCGTGGCAACCACTCCGCTGAGGAACTTGCGCCGTTCAGGACTATCCGATGAATTCGACATGCCTTGGTCCAGATAATGCCAGTCGGTATACCCACCAGCGCCCGTCAGCCGGACACACGCGGACGCTGAGCCCCGCACTGGCGGAACCGGCTGCGCCCATGGCCGGAGAACAGGAGAAATCGCACAGATTGTAGCGGGAACCGGAGCCTGAACCAAACGCGAACCCGCAGCGGCTCGACAGCAACGTTGCTCACGGCACCGGGTCGACGGAAGTGGCGCTCTCTTCTGCTACGCCTCGGCCGCGGCCGGCGTTTCACGAGCCGGCAGGTCGAAGAGCAGGACCTCGGCCGCCGTGCCGCCCGCGAAGCGGACACCCGGCTCCCCGCGCAGCCGCGCCCCGTCGCCCTCCGACAGCCGGATGCCGTTCACCTCGAGGCTCCCGTGCACGACGTGGACGTAGGCATGCCGCGGTTCGCTGAATCGAAGGGCAGCCGCTTCGTCCCCGTCGAACAGGCCGGCGTAGACACGGGCGTCGGCGAGCCACAGCAGGGCTCCATCCGCGCCATCGGGCGAGAGAAGGGGGCACAGCCGGCCGCGCTTCTGCTCAGCCGGAAAGTGGCGCTGATCGTAGCGAGGCGCCGCGCCCATGCGGGACGGCGCCATCCAGATCTGGAGAAAGCGGACGGGATCCGTGCCCGACGCGTTGAACTCGCTGTGGGTGATGCCGGTGCCCGCGCTCATGACGAGCACGTCGCCCGCTCGCACGACCGACCCCTCCCCCATCGAGTCCCGATGCGCCAGTTCGCCGCTGATGACGTAGGAGCAGACCTCGGTATCGCGATGGTCGTGGGTGGCGAAGCCGGCCCCCGGCGCCACCAGATCGTCGTTGAGCAGTCGCAGCGACGAGAACCCCGTCTCCGCAGGGTCCTGATAGGCGCCGAACGAGAAGGTGAATCGTGCCTCGAGCCAATCGAGCCGTCCGATCCCGCGGTCGTCGGCTCTTCGCACCTGCAGCATGGGCCCTCCTGGTCGGTCGCCATCTTAGTCCCCGCCGGGCCCAGCCTGGACGGGCGCCCCGTGCAGGCCTCCTCCGCAGCGACAGGAACTGGCATCGCCCACGCGGGCCGTTGTGGATAGAATGGCGGACCCTGGCGCAGGTGAGCCGGGACGCTCCACCACGCTGGTGGGCATGAAAGGCGTAACGTCGTGGTCATTCGTCTGCTTGCCGCAGCCGCGCTGGCGGTGTTCGCGACGCCGGGAACGGCCCTCGCGCAGTCCGCCACCCCGGCTCCCTCGGTTCCCGCGGCTCCTGCGGTTCAGGCCGCCGCCGTCCCTCCAGCCTCCGCGGCACCTCAGGGTCAGGACGTCGTCTTCCGCACCGGCGCCGATGTGACGGTGCGCGCGTTCCGGATCGACGCCCCGCTCACGCTCGACGGCCGTCTGGACGAGCACTGGTACGAGGACATTGCCCCCATCGGCGGCTTCGTGCAGCAGGAGCCGTTCGAGGGCCAGCCCGCCACCGAACCCACGGAGCTGTGGATCTTCTACGACGACCAGAACGTGTACTTCGCGGTCCGCTGCTTCGACAGCCAGCCGGAGCGGATGGTCGCCAACGAGATGCGGCACGACTCCTCGAACTTGATCAACAACGAACAGGTCACGTTCGTCATCGACACGTTCCACGACCGGCGCAACGGGTTCCTGTTCCTGATCAACTCGCTCGGGGGCATGCTCGAGGAAGTGTTCGTGGACGAGCGCAATCCGAGCCGCGACTGGAACACGGTGTGGAACGGCAAGACCGCACGGTTCGACCAGGGATGGAGCCTCGAGGTCACCATCCCCTTCAAGTCGCTCCGTTACCAGCCGGGCACCGACCAGGTGTGGGGGCTCAACGTCAACCGGGTCGTCCGCTGGAAGAACGAGCGCCAGTTCCTGTCGCCGCTGCCCGCGGCGTTCGGCGTGCAGGGCATCTTCCGTGTGTCGTCGGCGGCGACCATGGTCGGTCTCCAGGCGCCGCCCCCGAGCAAGAACCTGCAGGTGAAGCCCTACACGATCGGGGGCGTCTCCACGGACCGACGGGCCGGGATCGACAACGACCCGAGCGGCGACTTCGGGCTCGACGTGAAGTACGGCATCACCCGGGGGCTCACGGCCGACTTCACCTACAACACCGACTTCGCGCAGGTCGAGGAGGACGAACAGCAGATCAACCTGACGCGCTTCAGCCTCTTCTTTCCCGAGAAGCGGGAGTTCTTCCTCGAGGGGCAGACGCTGTTCAACTTCGGCGGCCGCGCCGCGACAGCGGCGGGTGGCGACGCCCCCATCCTGTTCTTCAGCCGGCAGGTGGGTCTGGCCGGCGGTCGTCCGGTACCGATCCTGGGCGGTGGGCGCCTGACGGGCAAGGCCGGCGCGTACAGCATCGGCATGGTCAACATCCAGACCGAGGACGATGCCGCGGTCGGTGCCGAGGCGACCAATTTCACGACCGTGCGCGTGCGGCGCGAGATCCTGAGCCGCAGCACCATCGGCGCCATCTTCACCGGACGGTCGCACTCAGGCGTGGTGGACGGGTCCAATCAGGCCTTCGGCGTGGACGCCCTCTTCTCCCTCGGCCCGAACACCCGCATCAATACCTATCTGGCCAAGACCTGGACCGAGGGCCGCGCCGGGAACGACCTCAGTCACCGGGCCGAACTCGACTACTCGACCGACCGGTATGGGGTCAACATCGAGCAGTTGACCGTGGAGGGAAACTTCAACCCCGAGGTCGGCTTCCTGCGCCGCACCGACTTCACGAAGAGTGCGGCCAACCTGCGCTTCAGCCCGCGCCCGCGGAACCAACGCGTGATTCGCAAGCACTACTACGAGGGCCGGCTCGACTACTACGCGACAGGGACGGGGCGCCTCGAGTCGCGCCTGGCGCAGGCCACCTACCGCCTCGAATTCCAGAACAGCGACCGTATCAACGTGCAGGGCTCGCGCTACTACGAACGCCTGCGGGTGCCGTTCCGGATCGCGTCGAACGTCACGCTCCCCGTGGAGGGCTACAGCTTCCAGGACCTGCTGGCCAGCTATCAACTCGGGCAGCAGCGGCGGGTGGCGGGCACCATCAGCTGGCAGACGGGGTCGTTCTACAACGGCGACCAGACCGCCGTGTCCTACCGAGGCCGGGTGGAGGTCACGCCGGTCCTCGCGCTCGAGCCGGGTATCTCGGTCAACTGGATCGATCTGGAACAGGGCAGTTTCACGACGAAGCTGGTGAGCACGCGCGTGACGTCCACGCTCACGCCCCGGATGTTCGCCGCCGCGCTCATCCAGTACAACTCCAGCGCCAACAGCTTCAGCAGCAATGTGCGCTTCCGCTGGGAGTACAAGCTCGGCAGCGAGCTGTTCGTCGTCTACAGCGAGGGTCGCAACACGCTCGGTGCGGGCTTCCCCACGATCGACACCCGTGGCCTCGTGGTGAAGATCAACCACCTGTTCCGCCTGTGAGACGCCGCGCGCTTCGGCTGCTCGTCCTGGCGGCCGCGGGGCTTGTCGTCACCGTGCCGTCGAATGCGTTGGCTCAGTCGGCACCCGTGCGGGGCACGGCCCTGCGCGACGAACTGCTTCGCGACTGGCGCGACATGCAGGCCACCCTGCACGCGCTCGCCGAGGCGATGCCCGAGTCGGAGTACGCGTTCAGGCCCACGCCCGCGCAGCGCACCTTCGGACAGCAGGTGGTGCACGTGGCCACGGCCAACGTCCTCAATCTGGCCTTCCTGGGCGGCGGGGCGATGCCTCCCGCGATCGACCGGACGGCCACGGACAGGGCACGGGCGATGGCGACCATGGACGCATCGTTCGCATACGGCGCTGCCCTGCTGGCCGCCCAGACCGACGCGACGCTGGCCGACGTGGTGCAGACCAACGCGTTTCTCGGGCCCTCGTCCCGTGCGCGCGTCGTGTACTTCCTGCTGGGCCACTCGTGGGACATCTACGGCCAGATGGTGGTGTACCTGCGCCTGCGCGGCGGGACGCCGCCTGCCAGCGCCAGGCCCTGACAGCGCCGGATGCTGCCAGCGCCGGACGCTGACAG
>JABFRY010000239.1 GCA_013140955.1 Acidobacteriota bacterium | reverse complement strand
TCGCAGCCGATCGCCCGGATCTCCGGGCGATCGGCTGCGACCAGCAGGTCGAACCCCTCACGGGCACACCGCCTGGCCAGCTCGAGGCCAATGCCCGAGGAGGCCCCGGTGACGATGGCGAATGGCTTGTGCATGGTCGTCCTCCCGCCGCTACCGGCGCGCGGACTTCTGCGCGCGCTTCCTGGACGTGCTGGCCACCGGCACGGCCTCCTCGTCCCGTTCGGCATACCCCGCGTCGGCGGCGCTCTGGTTGATGCCGTCCTCGGCCAGGCCCGACAGCTTCTCGTCGGCGGCCTTCTCTTCATCGAGCGTCTGCTGCAGGAGCTTGGCGGCCTGGGTGTGCCCCATCGCCTGTGCCCAGGCCACCAGGGTGCCGTAGGCCGCCATCTCGTAGTGCTCGGCGCGCTGCCCCGCGGCGATGAGGCAGGCATCCATCGTGGCGTCGTCGAAGTCCTCGTCCATGATGGCCTTGCCCTCTTCGATGATGCCGGCGATGCCGTCGCAGTGCTTGCCGCGCACCTTCTCGTCGAGGCTCTCGAACACCTGCTCCAGCCTGTCCACCTGGGCGCGCGTCTCCTCGAGGTGGCTCTCGAAGGCCTCGCGCAGCTCGGGGCTGGATGCGGCCTTGGCCAGCTTGCCCAGCGCCTTGGTCAGCTGCTTCTCCGCGTCGTACGTGTCCCGCAGTTCGTCGATGAATGCGTCCTGAAGCGTGCCCTTCTCGGCCATGGTCGTCTCTCCTTGGGGGTGATCTATGTCGTGTGGCGTGGCTCAGACGCGCGGTGGGTCCGTCTCTCGCGCGAAGTGGCGGTGCCTGGCGATGGCCGCAATGAACGCATCGGTGGCGGCACCGGCGTCTTCGGCCACGATCACGCCGGGGTCCGGTTGTCCATCGGGCAGGAGCCATTCGATGCCGCAGGCGGTGAGCAGCTCGTGGCTGGCGCCGGCGGCGAGCAGCGGCTTGCAGTGGCGATACTGGTCCTTGATGAACTCGAGGACCTGGCCATCGGCGCGCAACGCGGCAATGGCCTCGGTGCCGTCCGGCAGGACCACGGCGTCGTAGAGCACCGCCGGGGCCGCCTCGACGCTGACGTCCACCTCGATGGCGTCCCCTTCGGATGGCTGCACGGCACCGAGCCGTGATGCGACGAAGCGCGGCACGGCCCCGTCGCCGGTCAGCCGGTCCGCGAGCGCCACGAGCGAGGCGCCGTCGCACCCGTCTGCCACGAGGATGGCCACGCGCCGCGTCCGGATACTGCCGTCGCCGGGCCGGGCCAACAGCGAGAGGGCCCGCGACGTGGTCACCTCGGGCGTCACGTCCCTGGTGAGCACCTTCGGCATCGGCACGGGCATCTCCCGGATGCCGAGTCCGCTCGCCACGCCCTGGGCCAGGTCGGCATCGACGTGCATCAGGCCCGATACCATCCGTTCCCGCACGGCCGCCGTCTGCACCCGCGAGAGCTCGAAGCGGAAGGCGTTGATGATGTGCTGCTGCTCCACCGGCGTCTGGCTGTTCCAGAACAACGTGGCCTGGGTGTAGTGGTCGGCAAACCGCTCCGCCTTGCCCCGCACCTTGGAGTCGCCGTCCTCGCGGGCTTCCGGATAGCTCACGAACCCGGCCGCGCCCGCCTGAAAGGGACAGCCACCGCCCAGCGAGTTGGGCTCGTAGGCCACGCGACCGCGATGAATGGCCTGACGGTGCATCCCGTCACGCTGGTGGTTGTGCACGGGCGCGAGGGGTGCGTTGATGGGGATCTCGTGGAAGTTGGGACCACCCAGCCGGGAGATCTGCGTGTCCACGTAGGAGTGGATGCGGCCGGCCAGCAGCGGGTCGTTCGAGAAGTCGACGCCGGGCACGATGTGGGCCACGCAGAACGCCACCTGCTCGGTCTCGGCGAAGAAGTTGTCGGGGTTCCGGTTGAGGGTCATGCGGCCGACCGGCACGATGGGCACGAGCTCCTCGGGCACGATTTTCGTGGCGTCGAGCACGTCGAAGCTGAAGCCCTCGGCCTGCTCCTCGGTGAAGATCTGGAGCCCGAGTTCGTACTCCGGATACGCGCCAGCCTCGATGGCTTCCCACAGGTCGCGACGATGGAAGTCCGGGTCGGCGCCTGAGATCTTGACGGCCTCGTCCCACACGAGCGAGTGGGTGCCGGCCGTGGGGCTCCAGTGGAACTTGACGAAGTGCGACTCGCCGTCGGCGTTCACCAGGCGATACGTGTGCACCCCGAAGCCCTGCATCGTGCGGTAGCTGCGCGGGATGGCGCGGTCGGACATCGCCCACATCAGCATGTGGGTGATCTCGGGCATCAGCGATGCGAAGTCCCAGAAGGTGTCGTGCGCCGAGGCCGCCTGCGGCATGGCGAAGTGCGGCTCCGGCTTGGCCGCGTGCACCAGGTCTGGGAACTTCATCGCGTCCTGGATGAAGAAGACGGGGATGTTGTTGCCCACCAGGTCCCAGTTGCCCTCGTCGGTGTAGAACTTCACGGCGAAGCCGCGTACGTCGCGCGCCGTGTCGGTGGACCCGCGTTCGCCGAGCACGGTGGAGAAGCGCACGAACACGGGTGTCTGCTTGCCGACCTCGCCGAAGAGGGATGCCCGGGTGAACTCGGGGATGGCCCGCGTGCACTCGAACACGCCGTGGGCCGCCGAGCCGCGCGCATGGACGACGCGCTCGGGGATGCGCTCGTGATCGAAGTGCGTGATCTTCTCGCGGAGGATGAAGTCTTCGAGGAGCGTCGGACCCCGAAGGCCCACCTTCAGGGAGTTCTGGTTGTCGGCCACGCCGACGCCCTGGTTGGTCGTCAGCACCCGACCGGTTGAGTCGACGCGGACGCGATCCAGCGAACCGGTTGTGGGGTTGCTGCCGATAGGGGCCCCTCCGCTGCCTGTCTTCTCCGAGCCATTCCGCTCGGTGACGGTGCTGGCGCCGACCACCGGATCGGCAGCCTTGGCCGAGGCGCCCTCTGGGGGTGCCAACGCCGAAGCCGCGTCGTATTCGGCCGCCTTGATCGCATTGAAAGGCATCGCGGACGCGAGGTCCTCGGTGCCCGCTACCTTCGCGGCGACGATGTCGCCGGCTCCGGAGGCGTCAGGTTCGGCCGGACCACTCACGGTGGCCCGGCTCTGTCGTACGGCGCGGGTGTCTTTGGCGCGTCGCGCGGACGCGGAGGACGTGGACCTGGGTGACTTGGCCATAGGGAGCGCTGTCTCAGAAGCCTGGCGTGAGTCGGAAGCCGAAGGCCCAGTCGTCGCGCACGCGGTCCAGGGCCCGCACCGCGTGGAACTCGGCAATGAGTGCGCCGAAGACGTTGATGCGAGCCCCCCCGCCGACGGACCGCACGAGGCCCCGGTCGCCCCCGGCGAATGCCGGCGGCTCCCCGGCGGTCCAGGCCACACCCGCATCGGTGAACGCGAACAGCTCGATGGGGAGCGGCCCGTAGTCCACGTTGCCGGTGAACGCCCCGACGAGGGGAACTCGCAACTCGAGATTGCCGACCAGCAGGCGATTGCCGACCAGGCGTTCGAAGGCGGGGCAGCGGCCGTCCTCGGTCGTGAGGCCGCAGTCGCGCTGGCCGAAGGAATTGACTTCGTAGCCGCGTACGAAGTTCGGATAGCCGAGGAAGAGCGGCGACAGGCGCTCGTCGTCGGCGCCGGTGCCGTAGCGGCCGTAGTGCAGGATGCGTCCCGCCAGCGTCCACGGCCGCGCGGGCATCACGTACTGGCGGTAGTCGGCCAGCACGTTCACCAGCGACACCTCGCCGAACCACGGCGACACCTCGAGGCGCGACCGGCGGCCGAGCACCGGGCTGGTGGCGCCAAACCTCGACGTGTCCGTCACGAAGGCGGCGCTCGTCTGCAGCAGGGAGAAGCCCTCGGGCGCGTCGAGCGCCCGCTCGGTCTCGTCCACGAGCTGTCCGGTGGATGGCACGTAGAGCTGCGTGCGCAGTTCGCGGCTGAAGCCGAACTGGCGGACGCCGCCCGTGAACTCCACGCGTCGCGACCGGCTGAACGGATACGACACCACGCCGGCCAGCGACCGCTCGGTCTGGCGGAAGCGCTCCTGCTGCTCGGCGAAGAGTGTTTCGCCGTCCACCTCCACGCGTCCGCTGCGCGCCACGGCCGACACCGAGGGAAACTGCCCGCCGGTGACGCCCCAGTGCCAGCGGCGGGACTGGTTGAGATAGCTGGCCTGTCCCGCAATATCCCCGAACTCGCCGTTCACCTGCACCTGCGTGGTGAGCGTGTGGCGCCCGAGCATGTCGCTGAACAGGAAGGTGATGCCGCCGCCGACGAAGGTGCCGAAGGCGTCGGCGCCCGCCACCAGGTACGGCGCGCCCACGTAGTCGAGCGACAGGCCGCCGCCGTATTGCGCGATTGGAAACGCCTGCGCGCTCGGGAGCCCCTGGCGAGGCGAGTCGATGACGGCCGCGTACTGGCTGTCACGCCGCTCCTCGGAGGGCAGCATCGTGACGTCCTCGACCGACAGTCCGGCCTGCGCGGGGCCCGCATCGACGGCGGTGCCGTCGAGCGCGCTGCCGTCCATGCGCCGGATCACGAAGCCACCCGCGCGGAACACCGAGAACGCGATGGCGTCGGTCGCGCGCGCGGCCGTGAGCGCGGGGCTCAGGTCGGTGATGCCCGCCACGCCCGTGGTCACGTTCGTGAGGCGGCGCAGCCGGCCGTCCGCGGGCCACACGCGGTACACGTTGGCGATGCCGTCAGGGTCGGCCAGGAAGTACACGCTCTCACCGTCACTGGCCCACCGCGGGTTGATCTGCCGGCCGGACTGGAACGCCGGCACTTGCTGGATGTCGCCGGATCGGGCGTCCACCAGGGCCAGGCGCATGGCGCCGAAGTCCAGCGTCGACAGCTCGGACGTGAAGCGGTCGGTCGCAAAGGCGAGCCAGCGCCCGTCGGGCGACCAGTCCGGCTGCATGTCGGCGTAGGGATCATCGGTGAGGCGACGCAGCTCCCCGGCCTGGAGGTCGTAGACGAACAGGTCGAGGAAGCCACCGACGTTGGCGCTGAAGGCCACGTAGCGCCCGTCGGGCGACCAGGCCGGTGTCGTGATCTCTCCCAGGGCAGGGAAGGGAATCTCTTCGCGGTCGTTTCCCTCCACGTCGAGCAGCACCAGCACCGGGTCGCCCTCGCGCACGGCCGTCAGTGCGAAGCGGTCGCCTTCCGGGCTCCACGCGCCGGCCGACTCGATGAACTGCAGGTTGTCGAAGTGAGGATCGGTGGCGGTCTCGAGCAGCGAACGCGTCACCTCGCCCGTCTGGGCGTCGGCCAGGTACAGGTCGATGGAAAACTGACTCCGTTCCGACAGGAACATCAGGCGACGGCCGTCGGGACTGAGCGCCGGCCCCACATTGAGGCCGCCCTCGCGCTCCGGCTCGATCACGGCCTGCGCGCCGTCGGCCGGCTCCTGAGTCGTACGCTGCAGCACCGGCTGGTAGGCGCGCGCGATGGCGCGGTGCCAGTCGTCGCTGAGCGTCTCCTCGTCGATACCCAGCACGCCGCTGAAGGCATCGGCCATCGACGCGCCGCGTCCGGCCGCCGAGAGGAACACGGCATCCACCGCGCCAGGCCCCCAGCGACCGGCAACATACGCCCAGAACGCGTGGCCGAAGCGGTAGGGGAAGTAGTTGGGACTCTGCAGGTCCGAGATGGACGGCAGGTCGTCGCGCGCCAGCGCGTCGCGCAGCCACATGGCGGTCTGCGCGTCGCTCGGGCCGATGGACAGGTACTCGGCCATGCCCTCGATGAACCAGAGCGGTATGGAGCCCCCCGTACTGCCCTGCGCCCCCAGGGCCTCGTACTGGAACGCGTGGACCAGCTCGTGGCCCAGCACATGGTCGGTGCCCGAGAGCGGCCCCGCGAACGGCATGACGATCCGCCGCTTCAGGCTTTCGGTGACGCCGCCCGTGCCCACGCCGAGCTGGCCGCTGATGGCCGTGGTCTGCTGGAAGCTCGGGTGATCCGCATACAGGATGAGCGGCTGGCGCCCGGTGAGCGCCCGCCCGAGCACACTGGTGAACCGCGCGTACCACCGCTCGGCCAGCCGCCCCGCCTCCTGGGCGGCGGCGCGCTCGGCCGGGTAGTGGTAGATGTCGAAATGCGTGGTCTGCAGGATGGCGAACTCGAAGCGCTCCCACTGCACCTTGTTGCGCCCGAAGTACTGCGCCTCTGCCGGAGAGAGCGGCACACACAGCACCAGGAGCATCGCCGCCGCCGCCAGCCGTATCGTGTGCGTCACGAACCCTCCTGCCGTGGGGGTGTCCGAGCGGACACCAGTGCGACGGCCTGAAGTGCACGCGCGGTGCCATGTGCTGACGTGCGGACAGTGGCGCGAGACCTGCTGCGGGCGCGCACCAGGGACGCGCGGCGCCTGAGCGCCTTGCACGGCGCGTGTAGCATCTACAGAGACGAACCGCGTCCTGCGAATGCGGCAGGCCGAATGCGATAGGCTGTCGAGCGAATCCCCATGCACGAATCTCCTGCGGTCGCGCCAGCGCTCTTCACCTTCGACAACTCCTACGAGCGGGAGCTCGAGGGCTTCTACGCTCCGTGGGTGCCCGCCCAGGTGCCGGCGCCACGCCTGCTGAAGGTGAACCGTGACCTGGCCGCCGAGCTCGGGCTCGATCCCGATGCGCTCGACTCCGAACGCGGCGCGCGTATCTTCGGCGGGAACGAGGTGCCCTCAGGCGCGGCCCCGCTGGCGCAGGCCTACGCGGGTCATCAGTTCGGTGGCTTCTCGCCGCAGCTGGGCGACGGGCGCGCACTGCTGCTGGGCGAAGTGGTGGACCGCGCCGGGCGCCGCCGCGACATCGCCCTCAAGGGCTCGGGCCGCACGCCCTTCTCACGGGGGGGCGACGGCAAGGCCGCGGTGGGTCCCGTCCTGCGCGAATACGTGATCGGCGAGGCCATGCACGCGCTGGGCATTCCCACGACGCGGGCGCTGGCGGCCGTGGCCACGGGCGAGACCATCAGGCGTGAGCGCGCGCTACCGGGCGCCGTGCTGACGCGCGTGGCGGCCAGCCACGTACGCGTTGGAACGTTCGAGTTCTTCTCGGCCCGCGACGATCACGAGAAGGTGCGCGTGCTGGCCGACTACGTCATCGCCCGTCACGAGCCGGACCTCGTGGAGCGCCCGGGCGCTACCTCGACCTGCTGCGCGCCGTGTCCGCGCGCCAGGCGACCCTCGTGGCGCAGTGGATGCACGTGGGCTTCATCCACGGCGTGATGAACACTGACAACATGGCGCTCTCGGGCGAGACGATCGACTACGGCCCGTGTGCGTTCATGGAAGCCTTCGACCCGGCGGTGGCCTTCAGCTCCATCGACACGGGCGGGCGTTACGCCTACGGCAACCAGCCGGCCATTGCGCAGTGGAACCTGGCGCGGCTGGCCCAGGCGCTGCTGCCGCTCATCGACGCCTCAGCGGAGCGGGCCGTGGAGCTGGCGCGGGCCGAGATCGTGGCCTTTGCCGACCAGTACGCCGCCGCCTGGCTCGCCGGCGTGCGCGCGAAGCTGGGGCTGACCACGCACGAGGAAGGCGACCGTGCGCTCGCCGAGGCGTGGCTCGCGCTGCTCCAGGCACAGACGGTGGATTTCACGCTCGCCTGGCGCCGGCTGGCCGACGCCGCGGAGCAGGGCGACGCCGAACCGTCGCGGGCGGGTGCTCGCCAGCCAGGCAGCCCGGGGGTGCCTGCAGCGCTCGGTGCGCTCTTCACCGACCGGTCGACGCTGGCCGACTGGCTCGCACGGTGGCGGCACCGCCTCGAGGCCGAGCCGGTGCCGGCGGCTGTCCGGGCCGAGGCCATGCGGCGCGTCAACCCGATCTACATCCCGCGCAATCACAAGGTGGAGGAGGCCCTGACGGCGGCCTCCGACGCGGGCGACCTGGCGCCGTTCGATCGGCTGCTCGAGGCCGTGATGCACCCGTTCGACGAACGGCCCGGCCTCGAGGCGTACGCCGCGCCGGCTCCGGCCGCGGTGACCGCCCGCTACCAGACCTTCTGCGGCACCTGAGCGCGCAGCGCTAGTCGGCGGTCAACACGCGGTCCACGGCGAGCATCGCCGCCGCGCCCACGGCCGAGAGCAGGAGGCCCGGGGTTCGGCCCGAGTAGAACAGCCCGATTGCGATGCCCACCGTGTTGGCCAGCAGCGCCCCGGCGAGGCCCAGCAGCATCGTGACGACAGCGCCGGAGGTCGTCCACCCCGGCACGCACACCTTGGCCACCGCGCCCACCGCCAGGCCGGCGACCGCCGACCACACCATGTTCAACGCCGCGTCTTCCATGTCGCTGTCGCGACTCCTCTCTTCATCGCGGCCCAGACTCTCGTCAGCGCTTTCATGACGACCCGCGTCGGCCGCCCGGGCCATGCCGTGTGGTGCGGGCCTTCTGACGACACGAGGCCTGTGGGGAAGACGCCGCACGAAGCAGGGTGAGCCGGCCGCAACGACCCTCGCGGCGCCGCCGCCAGCGCCGATGCAGGAGGCCGCAGCCGCGGCTGTCGAAGACCGGGCCGTAGGGGCCATCGCCTTCCCCCGCAGCGCGCCCCGGGACAGGGTCGGCGGCGCCGCGAGGGTCGTTGCGGCCGGCTCACCCTGCTTCGTG
>JABFRY010000381.1 GCA_013140955.1 Acidobacteriota bacterium | reverse complement strand
CTCGAGCGCCGTCGTGGCCGCCGGCGGGTCGCCGAGCACGCGATACCCCTGAATGGGATCCGTCGTGATGATGCGGCCCGCCGTGTCCACGCACACGTCGCGCACGCCGCCGTTGTCGGCGTCCACGGTGGCGAGGTGCTCGAACACGCTGGCGCCGGCAGGCCGGCGGTACACGCCGTCGTCGGTGGTGACGAGCAGCGTGCCGTCGGGCTGGAGCGACGCGCCGAACACCGGCTCGTCGCCGAGACCGGCGGCAGCCGCAGGCTGGCTCCACCGGTCGCCGTCCAGGCGGTACAGGCCACCGCGGCCGCCGGCCCACAGCGTGCCGTCCCGCTCCTCGAAGAACACGCGGATGCCTGGCGTGGTGAGGCCCTCGGTGGGACCGTAGTTGCGCGCGCGGGTGCCTTCGATGCGCGAGATGCCGCCGTCATCGAAGCCGACCCAGAGGCGCTGCCCGGCATCCCGGTAGAGGACGCGGACCGCGCGGCCCGCCAGCGCGGCCTCGCTCAGCGACGACCAGCGGTCGAACGTGAAGCCGTCGAATCGGAACAGACCGTCGCCCGAGCCGAGCCACAGGAACCCCTCCGGCCCCTGCGCCATGCCGCGCACCAGGGTAGCCGGCGCGTCCGCGTCGCCGGCCCAGCGGGTGACGGTGTAATGCTCGAGGCCGACGTCGGTCTCGGCCGCAAGCGCCCCGGCCGCCTGCGCGGCGAGGCAGAGGGCGACGACGACGGCACGTGCAAGTTGGGTCATGGGCTGTCTCGTCTGGCGGCCCGCAGTGTGCCACGGGGCGGGAAAGTGTGCCACGGGCGGGAAGACGGCGGCAAACGCGGGGGGAAGACTGTGGCAGACGGGCGGCTACCCAGCTCTAGGTATTGCCCGTCGCCGGCCCCGGCTGCTACCTTCCCGGCGCTTGCTGTACCAGCCAGACGACCCCCGGTACGCGCTGCACGACGTGCGGTTCTACCTCTATCACCGGCAGAGGGAGCTGCGCAGGCTCGGCCTCAGTGTCAGCGCCCTGATGCGGTACGTGGCGTCGCTCGTCCCCCTGTGCTCGGACGCGCTGGGACGGGTGGCGGGGGACGAGTGGCTGGACGTGATGGTGGCGATGCGGCCCTCCGCACAGTGCCGTGCCTGGACGCTCTCGGCGCGCCCTGTCTCGGATCCGGGCCTTGCCATCCTGCGCCAGTCCATCGAGAATCACGTGCCGCTGCTCGTGCCCTCGGGGACCCTGGTGGTGGGGCTGAGCGGCGCATTCGGGCACGCCCGGGCGCGCTGGCGCCAGCATGCGGACCACGAATTCCCCTGGCCGGGGGGGTGGCGCCGCCTCGCGGAGGCGGGCGGTGCCGTGCAGGTCGAGACGCTGTGGGCGTCCCCTGCGCCGGATGCGGCGGCGGTCGGCGCCTGGTTCAGGCGTCCCGGCATTGCCTGAGGATGGTTCTTCTGCTTTCTCGGAGGTTTGCATGACTCGTTTGCACCCGCTGGCGACAGGGCTCGCCTGCCTGTGCGTGCTCCTGTTCGCCGCGCCTGCCCGGGCGCAGTTCGACATCGCCGGCATGTGGGCGCCGCTCCTCCACGAGGACTGGTTCCACCGCATTCCCGGCGCGACGCTTGGTGACTACACCGGCATTCCCATCAACGCGGCGGCCAGGCAGAAGGCCGAGGCCTGGGATGCGCAGGTGCTCAACCAGCAGGAGCGGCAGATGCAGCCGCATCCCGCGCAGTATTCGTTCCGCGGCCCCGGGCCGCAGCTGCGCATCGACCGCATCCTCGAGCCCGTGACCGACCGGGTCATCGGCTACGCCACCTACGGCACGTTCGGGCGCGCCGACCGGACGATCTGGCTCGACGACCGTCCCCATCCGCCGGCCGAAGGCCTGCACATGTGGAACGGCTTCTCCACGGGTCGCTGGGACAACAACGTGCTCGTCGTGACCACCACGCACATGAAGTACGGCGTCTACCAGCGCAACGGCACGCCGGCCAGCCCCTATGCCGTGATGACCGAGTACTTCATGCGCAACGGCGACTACATGACGATGGTGACCCACCTCGTGGACCCCATCTACCTGGAAGAGCCGTTCGTCCGTTCGCAGACGTGGGTGTGGAACCCCTCGCAGGCCGTGGGCCCCGCCGGTCCGTTCGAGTCGGTCGAGGAGAACGAGCAGCCGCTCGGGTGGGTGCCGCACTGGCCCCTGGGCACCAAGCATCCGGAGCTGGCCAACCAGGTCGGCATCGAGATCGAGGGGACGCAGGGTGGGGCCGAGACGCTCTATCCCGAGTACCGCAAGAAGCTGCAGGACATGCGTCGCCGGTTCGACGCACAGCCGGCCACCAGCCGGCCGCGGGAGTAGGCCCATGCGAGTGACGACAACGAGTGAGACTCGCAGCGGCGGCGCGGGCGTCGCCGGAACCAGGCGTCGGTCGCGCCATGTCTCGGGGGCCGTGCTGGCCCTCGCCGTGGTGGCGTTCGGCGCCGCCTCGATGCCGGTCGGCGCGCAGCGTCCGACGCCCATGCCTGCCGACAGCGCCATGGTGCGGGTGATTCCCGTGCAGGGCCAGGTACACATGGTGGTCACCGGCGGCGGCAACGTCGCGGTGCAGGTGGGCGAGGTCGGGGCCGGGCTCGCTTCTGCATTGCCGCTGTCCACGAGCACGGCGCTGCTGGCGGAGGTGGCGAAGCTCTCGCACATGCCCATTCGCTTCCTGATCAACACCTCCGCTCACC
>JABFRY010000183.1 GCA_013140955.1 Acidobacteriota bacterium | reverse complement strand
GCAGGCCGATGCGGAGGCCGAACGGCACGCCGCCGGGCAGGCGCTGCAGGCGCTGGCCGAGCAGCATCGCACGGTGCTTGACGCCGCGCGTGAGCAGGCACGGGAGCTCGAGCTGCGCAGCCGGTCTGCCGAAGCCGAACGGCAGGTGGAAATGGAGGCGCTGCACGCGGAACGCGACGCGGCCAGGAGCCATGCGGCCGACCTTCAGGGTCAGTGGAACGCACTCGACGACCGGCTGCGGAGCCTCGACGTCGAACTCCGGTCGCGAACCGAGGAGTTCGAGACGTCGAAGGGGCGGCTGGAGCAGCTGCTGGCCGACCGGGCCGCCGAGCTCGCCACGCGCGACGAGGCCCTTCGTGCGGCGAGCACGACCGTCGTGGAAACGCAGGCCAGGCTCGAGTCCACGAGCGCGGCGCTCGCGCTGACACAGTCGCACCTGCAGGAAGCCGTGCGGCGGGTTGAACGCCTCGAGACCCTGGAGCGTGAGCGTGGGACGCTGGTGGCGCGACTGGAGGAGTCCTCAGCGAGCCAGGCGCGGCTCGCGGCGGCGATTGGCCGGCTCGAAGAGGACGCCCGGGTCCAGGCAGCCGAACAGGAGGCCGAGCGCCTGCGCCTGATCGAAGCCGCGCGGACCGAGGCCGCCACCCTCCGCGCGCGTCACGAGGACGCCGAGGGGCTGGCCCGGCAGGCACTTGCGGCCGAGCAGGCCCGCGCCGACCAGCTCGTGGCCGAGCGACAGCAGCTGGAAGCGCTGGCGCAGCTGCACGAGTCCGCACGGCAGCAGCTGGTGGCGGAGCAGAGCGCCGAACGGCTGCGGCTGCAGCAGCTCTCCGACGCAGCCATGGCCGAACAGGCGAGGCTGGCCCGTGTGATGGCGGAACAGACGATCGAACTCGAGAGTCTCGTGGACTACGCGCGCCGTGTGTCGCCGCTGGTCGCCGCTGGTCGCTTGGCGAGCCAGGTGGGCCGTGAACTGCGCGATCTGTTGCGGCGGGTGGATACCCGAGCGAAGCGCCTGCTCACCGACTATCCGCAGGAATCCGTCGGTCGGCGTGACATCGAGATGCTGCGCTCAGACGCCATTTCCGCAAGCTGGCTTGCGCACCAGCTCCTGCAGTCGTCCGAAGACGTGCCGCAGGGATCGGACGACGATCGATCCGGTCAGGCAGGGAGCCGGCCATGATCATCGTGCAGATCTCGCCGCGCCGTCCGGCGTCGGCCTTCCCGACGATCAGCGGCCTCCGCATCGCGCCGGAGGGCGGGCAGGCCGTGCTGGTGAACATGTCCACGACCGGCGTGCTCACCGAGTGCCCGAAGCGTATTGCGCCCGGCAAGAGCGTGACCGTGCACTTCGAGGGGGGCTTCACCCCCACGTCGGTCAAGGGCAAGGTGGCCCGGTGCGGTGTGGCGGGCATCGACAAGCAGGGGACGCTTCGCTACCACCTCGGCATCGCGTTCGACGCCCCGATCTCGCTCGAGGACGCCGCCGCGGGCAGCGCGCCCGTGGCCGAGACGGTCGAACCCGACGCGGTGGCGGTCAGGAACCGTTGGTGAGACTGCCCGGATAGTGCTCTTCGACGTGGTGCCGCACCACCTCGGCGTCGGCGACCGCCTTGTCGCGCTGCACGCCTTTGGCGCGCTCCTTGTAGCGCTGGACGTTGGCCTGCCGCGTCTCCTCGGAGCTGACCGAGCAGCGTGAGATCAGGCGTTCGAGGTCGCTCCCGTGGCACGCGGGGCACGCGGCCACGTCGCCGGTGCGAATCAACTGCTCGAATTCGCGGCCGCAGGCACGGCACTGATACTCGTAGATCGGCATTCCGTTCGCTCCCTCCCGCACCTTACCACGACGGCCCGCCCGGGAGCGCCTCCTGTACAATCCGTGGTCGGCCCCGTGCCGCGGTGGCGCGAAGGGCCGAATCGGGGCGTCCGACAGGTATCAAGGAGAGAACGATGAAGCAGGCAGTTCGAATCGTGGCCATGCTGGCCCTGGTGTGTGGAGGGGCCGTGCAGCTGCGGGCACAGACGGGGGCCCTGGCTGGCGACGTGCTGAAGGACTGGCAGGACCAGGGGCAGCAGGTCCGCGGCCTGGCGGCAGCGATGCCGGATGACAAGTTCGGGTTCAAGCCGACGCCTGCGCAGCGCTCGTTCGCGCAGCAGGTCACGCACATCGCCGAGATCAACGTGATGGTCCTGCGCGCCCTCGGCGCCCGCACCGCCGCTCCCCAGATCGACACCATGGCCACGACAAAGGCTGCGGCGCTGGCCGAGCTTGCCAAGTCCTATACGTACGGCGAAGCCGTCATCCGCGAGTTCAACGACGCCGCCATGGCGCAGGGTGTCGATGGCCCCCCGTTCCTCGGCCGGTCAACCCGGGCGCGCCTCGCCTACTTCGCGATGTCGCACGCCATGGACAGTTACGGGCAGATGGTCGTGTACCTGCGCCTGAACAACATCGTGCCTCCCGCCAGCGCGGGCATGTAGCACGCATCGGCCGCCGGCGGGTCCGCCCGGCGCGGCCCGACGGCCCGCGGTCACCCGCGCACGTGCCATCATGACGCCATGCCGGACCCGCTGGCGTCTCCCGCCTCATCCGACGCCGCCGCCCGTACCGACGGCCAGACGCGAGTCGAAACGCCCGCCACCACGACGACCGACCTCGTGGTGACGGGCATGACCTGTGCGGCCTGTCAGGCCAGCGTCCAGCGGGTCCGGCATGGCGTCATGATGGCA
>JABFRY010000077.1 GCA_013140955.1 Acidobacteriota bacterium | reverse complement strand
CGTGATGACCGAGCCGGGCGGCGCCTACTTCGACGAGGAAGAAGCCGCGCAGCTCCGCGTCTTTCTGCTGAAGGGCGGATTTCTCTGGGCGGACGATTCGTGGGGCGGCTACGCGTGGGACTGGTGGCGGCAGCAGCTCGCCTTCATCCTTCCCGGCGGCGAGTTTCCCGTGGTCGACCTGACGGCTGACCACCCGCTCTTCCATACGCTCTTCAATATCGAGCGCGTGCCGCAGATTCCCAACGTCGGCCTCTGGGTCAATCAGCACCAGACCTCCGAGCGCGGCGCGGACAGCCCGGAGACGCCCGCGCGCGCGGTGCTGGAGCCGGGCACCGGACGGGTGATGGTGTTCATGACCCACAACACCGACTTCGGCGACGCCTACGAAGAGGAGGCCGTCAGCCCGGACTACTTCAAGCGCTTCTCGACGGTGGCCTACGCTATCGGCGCCGACATCGTGGTCTACGCGCTCACGCACTAGCCATGCGAGGCTTCCTCCTGGCGGCGTGCTTCGTGATGTTCCTGGGTGGTGCGGCGGGTGCGCAGCGCTACCTGCGCGAGGGGCCGGGCATGCCGGTGCGCCGCCCGCCGCAGCAGGAGCTGTTCGCGGACGGGCGCTTCTCCTTCTGCAAGCTCATGTACAACCAGGTCCGCCGCGAGCCGATGGGCATCGGCTGGTGGACCGACTATCCGTTTGCCGGCGTGCACCTGATGGTCCGGGCCTCGGAGCTGACGCGCACGCCGATCAGCCGCGATGGCCAGGAACCCAGCCACTGGGTCGTGGGGCTCACCGACGACGCAATCTACCAGTGCCCCTTCGTGATGGCCTCCGACGTGGGCACGATGGGGCTGAGCGTTGCGGAGTCCGATCGGCTCCGGGACTATCTGCTCAAGGGCGGCTTCCTGTGGGTGGACGACTTCTGGGGCGAGGCCGCCTGGGAACAGTGGTCCACGCAGATTGCGAAGGCGCTACCGCCGTCCGAGTTCCCGATCGTGGATCTCGCGATTGATCACCCGGTGTTTCACACGCTTTTCAACCTGAAGGCGATGCCGCAGGTGACCAACATCAATAACTGGCGCCGCACCGGCGACACCATCGAGCAGGGTGAGCAGACGCGTGTGCCGCACCTGCGCGCGATCCTCGACCGGAGCGGCCGGGTGATGGTGGCGATGACGTTCAATACCGACATCGGCGATTCCTGGGAACGCGAGGGCGAGGACCCGGAGTTCTTCAGGCAGTTCTCCAGCGAAGGCTACGCCCTCGGACTCGACATCCTGATGTACGCCCTGACGCACTGAGGCCCCGGGAGGCGTCTACCATGTTTCTGCTATTGCCCCCTCTCCCGGCAGTGCCTAGCATAGAGGCCCTTCAGCAAATGAGGTTCGTCCAGCGAGGCATTCCAATGACTCTGAACAGGGTCGCGGCGGCGTCCGCGTTTGTGGCTGCGCTCTGCGGGCTGTCCGCTCATCCATCGCTTGTCCTCCGTGCGGCCCCGCCGGCCCCCAGCGCCGCCCAGCACCGGGCGGTAATGGACCGCTACTGCGTTGGCTGTCACAACGCGCGGACGAAGACGGGAGGACTCTCGCTCGACGGTGTTGATCTGAACGCGGTCGATCGCCACGCGGACCTCTTCGAGAAGGTCGTACGCAAGTTGAGGACCCGTGAGATGCCGCCTGCGGGGTCGCCGAGGCCGGACATCGCGACCTACGACGCCTTTGCGGGCTCGCTGGAAGAGGCCCTTGACCTGGCAGCGAAGGCGCGGCCGGACCCGGGGCGTCCGGCGCTGCACCGGTTGAACAGGACCGAGTACGCCAACGCCGTCCGGGACCTGCTGGGATTCGAGATCGATGCCACGGCCCTCTTGCCCGCTGACGACTCCACGCACGGTTTCGACAATGTCGCCGACGTGCTCGGCGTGTCTCCTGAACTGCTGGAGAGCTATGTTGTCGCCGCGCGAAAAATCAGCCGCACGGCCCTCGGCAATCCGACGGCCGAGCCGGTGACGGAGACCTATCGCACGGCGCCCGACACGACCCAGGACGACCACCTCGAGGACCTGCCGTTCGGGACCCGCGGCGGCCTGGCGGCCTCGCACCTGTTCCCGGTTGACGGCGAGTACGACATCCGCATCCGCCTTGTGCGCGGCGGCCTCAACCAGATCCGGGGCCTCCAGGAGCCGCACCAGATCGAACTGTCGATGGACGGGGAGCGCGTGCGGCTCTTTCAGCTGGACGGCGGCAGCCACATGTACGAGGAGCGGTACTACAACGCGGACACGCCGTCGCTTGCGGCGGACGAGGGCGTGCGCGTGCGCCTGCCCATCAAGGCCGGCACGCACGTACTGGGGGTGACGTTCCCCATCAGGTCGTCGGCCATCTACGAAGACATGATCAAGGCGCGGCACTTCGGTCCAGGGACGGCGACCAAGGGCCTGCCGAACGTTGAAGGGTTCACGGTCACGGGGCCGTACTCGCCCACCCGGCCGACCCGGCCGGCGGCCAGCCGGATCCTGACGTGCCGTCCATCCGCCGGGGTTGAGGAGGCGGCCTGCGCGAGCCGCATTCTTACCGCGCTGGCCCGCCGGGCCTATCGCGGCAATGCGACGGCCGCCGACGTGGCGAGTGTGATGCGGTTCTACGAGCAGGGGCGCGCCGTTGGCGGGTTCTACGACGGCGTCGAGATGGGCATCTGGCGCATCCTGTCCTCGCCGCAGTTCATCTTCCGCGTGGA
>JABFRY010000006.1 GCA_013140955.1 Acidobacteriota bacterium | reverse complement strand
CCAGGCCCATGACCGAGGGGTCAACGCCCGCCACCGCCGACGCGACGACCCGCGCCAGCGGTTTCATGTCGCCGAGCGCGTCCGCCGATACCAGCAGCAGCGCCGACGCGCCGTCGTTGATGCCGCTGGCATTGCCCGCGGTCACCGTGCCGCCGGCGGCAAAGGCCGGACGCAGCGCTGCCAGTTTCTCGCGCGTGGTGTCGGCACGCGGGTGCTCGTCGGTGTCCACGACCACCGGGTCCCCCTTCTTCCGCGGAATCGTGACGGGCACGATCTCGTCCCGGAACACGCCCTCGGCCATGGCGAGGGCTGCCCGCCGCTGACTCTCGAGCGCGAAGGCATCCTGGTCCTCGCGCGAGATCCGGCACTGTTCGGCCACCCTTTCCGCCGTCAGGCCGAGCGAGATGGTCCATTCGGCCGGCATCTTCGGGTTGACGAAGCGCCAGCCCACCGTGGAATCCGCCATCGGGGGAACGTCCCGGTTCCACGGGGCGCCAGACTTGAGCATGACGTAGGGCGCGCGGGTCATGCTCTCGACGCCGCCCGCCACGAAGGCGCGGCCCTCACCGGCCTTGATGGCCTGGGCTGCGCTCGCCACGGCCTGCAGGCCGGAGCCGCACAGCCGGTTTACGGTCTGGCCCGGCACCTCGATGGGCAGCCCCGCCAGCAGCGCCGCCATGCGGGCGATATCCCGGTTGTCCTCGCCAGCCTGGTTGGTGCACCCGAGGATGACGTCGTCGATACCGGCGGCGTCGAAACCGACCCGGTCGACGGCGGCGCGGACGACGAGGGCCGCCAGGTCATCGGCCCGCACCTCGGCCAGCGCGCCACCGGCCCGGCCGACCGGCGTACGGACTGCTGAAACAACGAATGCGTCTGTCATGTGTGCTCGGAATGGAAGAAGGGAACGGAAACGGTTCAATTCTACATGGCCGTGGTCATTCGGTCAGCGACACCCGCTCCTCGCGTGGCGCACTGACCGGAGGTCCCCCGGCTGGCTCCGGGACACTCTCGGCGGTCCGCCCGCCGGCAAACCGCACGGCCGGCAGCATGAGGGCGGCCACGAGCCCTGCCGCGGACGCGAGCGCGCAGGCCACGAAGACCGTGTGCAGCGCCGCCGCCAGGGCTGGTGCGTGTGTGCCGCCCAGCAGTCCGGCTCCCGCCGCGACCCCGTCGACCGGGACGTCGCCGGCGAGCCCGCGCGAGAGGATGGCACCCATGACCGCCACCCCGATCGCGGCTCCGACGCTTCGCGAGAACTGGTTGAGCGAGGTGGCGATGCCGAGACGTGACCGCGGGACGGCCTGCTGCACCGCCAGCAACTGGGAGAGCATCGAGCATCCCATGCCGGACCCGATGAGGCTTCCCCACAGGAAGATCGTGGTCCGTGCAGACGACGGCGTCAGCCGTGTGAGCCCCGCGAAGCCGATCGTCATCAGGATGCTGCCGCCGATGGCGACCGGCCGGTACCCGAGTCCGAGCGTGAGCCGGGCGCCGACGATCGACATCACGACCCAGCCGAGGAAGAGCGGGGTGAGCACCTGTCCTGCCTCGGTCGCCGAGCCGCCGAGCACACCCTGGACGAAGAGGGGGATGAAGGCGATGCAGCCGAAGAGCGCCACGCCCACGAGGAAGACCACGGCGATCGTCCGCGCCATCAAGGGGTCGCGCAGCAGGTCCAGGGGCAGCAGGGGTTCCGGTGCCCGTCGCTCGACGCGCCAGAAGGTCACGAGGAGCCCTGCGGCGAGGGCCAGCCACCAGATCCCCGCGCCCGTGTCGCCTCCGATGGCGAGCAGCAACGTGCTCACGCCGCCGAACAGCAGCCCGGCACCCATCCAGTCCACGGTGACGTGCGCGGCGCGGCGCGATGGGGGGTAGGCCCAGGCAATGACGCCCAGGGCGAGGACGCCGAGTGGCAGGTTGAGCAGGAAGACCCAGCGCCACGAGAGGGAGTCGGTGACGTAGCCGCCGACCAGGGGACCCGCCACCGACGCCACGCCCCAGACGCCGCTGAAGAGCGCCTGCGTGCGCGCCCGCTCCGCCATCGTGTAGAGCTCACCGATGATGGTCATGCTCAAGGGCACCAGCGCGCCGGCGCCGAGGCCCTGGAACGCCCGGGCGGCAATGAGCTGCGCCATCGAGCCCGCCGCTCCCGAGGCAGCCGATCCCGCGAGGAAGACCCCGATGCCCATCAGGTACATGCGGCGCCGGCCGTACAGGTCGGACAGGCGTCCCCAGATCGGTACCGACGCCGTCGAGGTGAGCAGGTACGCGGAGAAGACCCAGCTGTAGTGCGCCAGGCCCCCGAGGCTGGCGATGACCGTGGGCATCGCGGTGCCCACGACCGTGGCCTCCATGGCGCCCAGGCTCATGCCGAGGAGCAGGCCCGCTGTGATGGCCCGCCGACGCCGGAGGCTGATTCCCGTCGGCGTGGGGCCGGACCCAGACATCCAGCGAGCGTAGCATGCGGAGGTTCGCCTCAGTCCTGCCGGAGCGTGAGGTTCACGAGCTCGGTCTCACCCCTGCGCACCTCGATATCCACCAGCTGGGAGGCGTACCCGGTGCGTTGGACCTCGAGGCGATGCGGGCCCACGGGAAGTCGACCTTCGAGCCGCCGGCCCGACGCCCCGGCGGTCCAACGCTCCCCATCGATGAGCACCACGGCGTCATCCGGGGTCACCTGAAGCGACAGGATGCCGGTGGGGCCGACCACGTCGGCGCTGATCGGGCTG
>JABFRY010000535.1 GCA_013140955.1 Acidobacteriota bacterium | reverse complement strand
GACCTTCACCACGTTGGCTGACGGCCGCTTCGAGTTCGACCTCGCGCCGGGCGGTGCGTACCAGCTCGTCGACGAAGTCCCGCCCGAGCTCTACAACGAGGCGAACCCGCGCACCGTGCCGGTCGCGGACTGGGTGAAGGCCACGGCGGGCGCGAGCACGACGGCCAGCGCCAGGATCAGAATCACTTTGCGAATCATTGCTCTCATCTCCTCTGCAGACGGGTGAACGGCGGTCTGGACGACCCTGGAGGCGCCCCGACATCGACAGCGGATGGCCGCGTCGATGCGGGGCCCTCGACACCCTGCGAGGAGACGAGCGAGGCGACGGGTGCGCGGCGGCACCCTGTCGAACGCTGTAGTGAAGCACTGCACGATGACGCTCCTGCACACACGAAGAACACGCGGCCGAATCGTGGGGCCGGCTGGTGTGCGGAGCGTCGACTGCGGGGGTCTAGGGGCGCGCTCGTCCGTTCACCGGCCGGAGGTCGGGGCTGCACATCCGGGACGACAACGCGACCCGGGGCGACAGGCCCGACAACGACACGGACGGCAACGGCGAGGCATGCCGCACAGGTTAGAGCACTAACTCTATCAAGTCAATAGACTAAAAGGGAGCAAGACCCAGCCTGCGTGCAGGTGCCCACGCCTGCGCAGGTGCGCGGCGGCGCAATCGTGATCGCACGGCGATCGGGCCGCGATCGGGGCGGGGTCGGGCCGGGGTCGAAGACGGGACGCCGATGGCTAACGGCGTGGGCTGGCCGCGCGGGCCGGACGGCTCGTGCGCCGGGCCGTGCGGCGGGCAGGGGCCTGCGTCTGGGCATTGAGCCCGGCGAGCGTCATGTTGTCGAGGATATGCGACGTGGCCTCGCGCACCTCGAGCATCGCCAGCCTGACGGGACAGGTGGCCTCGTCGATGCAGTCCTCGCACGGCGCGTAAGCCATCTGGCTCACGCACGGCACGAGCGCGAGTGGCCCCTCCAACACCCGGATGACCTGTCCGACGGTGATTCGGTCGGGCTCGCCGAGGAGCAGATAGCCCCCACCCTTGCCCTTGCGGCTCTGCAGGAGACCGTGGCGCTTCAGGTCGAGGAGGATGGCCTCCAGGAACTTCTGCGGAATGCGCTGCCGTTCGGCCAGGTCCGACACGAGCACCGGACCGTGTCCCGCCTCACGGGCGAGGTCGAGGACGGCACGCAGGCCGTACTTGGTCTTCCTGTTCAGCACGACGTCAGCAACTCCCTACCGGTCCATCCCGGCCCACTGCCCGGTCTCCGCCCGATCGCTGGTACCGTCGGGCGACGACGGGATCTGGCCCGCGGGGTCCGACGACGGAGGCGAGGGCCGGAGCGGCGCGGCACGTCCCCCGTGCTCGAGGTCGGCCAGCATCACGCGGTCGGGTCCCGCCTCGTAGACACCGCGCCAGCCGCGGATGCGGATCCGGATCATGTCGCGCAGCATGGCGAACGAATCGTGGGCGAAGCGCACGGTAGACGGCTCCTTGCGGTAGAGGAACAGCACCGGACAGTCCACGACCGACAGCCGCAGGCGCCTGGCCACGAAGAGCAGTTCCACGTCGAAGGAGAACCGATCGAGCCGCACGCGCTCCGCAAGCGCCACGGCGGCCTCGCGCCCGAAGCCTTTGAGCCCGGCCTGCGTGTCCCGCACGTCGGGCACGACCAAGGCACGCACGAGCAGGTTGAACACGCGGCCCATGAGATGGCGGGTGTAGAGCTTGCGGAAGAACCAGGGCGCCACCTCGTACCGGCTGTCCCGGTGCATGCGGCTCGCGAGCACCACATCGGCGCCCTGCTCGAGCCGCGCCACCACGGCGGCCACGTTCTCGACCGGATAGGTGAGGTCTGCGTCGGTGAAGACGACGTAGCGGCCGCGCGCATGGAGGAACGCACGGCGCACCGCGAATCCCTTCCCGCGGTTGACGGCGTTGCGCAGACGACGGAAGACGATGCCAGGTGCGCGGCCGTCCCCGGTGGTCCAGCGCGCGAAGTCGTCGAGCACCTGCGGGGTGGCGTCGGACGACCCGTCGTCCACGACCAGCAGTTCGGCCGGTGCGTGCCGGGACACCAGCCACCGCCAGACCTCGTCCAGGCTCGCCCGGAGGAAAGCGGCCCCGTTGTACACGGGAATCACGAACGTGAGGCCAGGGGAGGCGGGCGTCATGCCGGGGGTGGCCCATCATACCTGCCCGTCCGGCACGAGCGGGGCGCGGGAGCCGTCGGCTCCCGCACCCGAGAGGCACGCCGTGTGGCCATCCGCGTCACGGCGCGGCGGCGACACGGCAGTGGCTGCGGCTAGGGAATGCTCTTCAGCCAGGCGAGAATCGGCGCCGACACGGTGGTGTCCGGCGTGTCGAAGGCGAAGACCTCGGACATGTGGCTGTGCCGCCGGGCATACAGCATGGCCGGGCAGTGGCCCACGCCGTCCTTGGCGCCAGCCCCGTCCAGCGCGCAGAGCGCATCGTGGATGGCCTTCAGATGGTGCAGGGCGCGTACTCCATCGTGTTTCTCACCAACGACGAGCTGGTGGCTGTCCGCGATCCCCATGGCTTTCGGCCCCTCTGCATGGGCAAGGTCACGAACGGCAACGGCCCCGATTCCGTGGTCTTTGCGTCCGAGCCGCCCGCGTTCGACTTGATGGGCGCCGAGTACGTGCGCGACATCGTCCCCGGCGACACGGTCGTGGTCGACAAGACCGGCATCCGCTCGCTGCGCCCCTTCG
>JABFRY010000464.1 GCA_013140955.1 Acidobacteriota bacterium | reverse complement strand
TCACGACGCGGGGACTGGCGTGGTGCTTGTGGCAGGGGTGCCGAACGGTGGGTACGCGGGGAGGGAACTCGCGACGGGGATTCGCGTCGCTGGGATTTCAGTGTCGGTTTCGGCGGCGGTGGCCAACTACGGTGTCGGTGTCCCTGACGAGTGTCGGCGTGCCTCGCCAGTCGGCACCGCACGCGGCCGCCCCCGCCCCGCCCGTGGCGTGAGGCCGGCTGGTCAGCGCACGTCGCGCCCGCGCTTCACGGCGCTATTGCCATAGGGCGCCCAGCTACGTGCGGCCAGCGCTCACGCCGCCTCTCTGCGCAACGGTGTGCGGGACCGGCATACGCGCAGCCACTACCGGACGCGCCCCGTAATACCCTGACGACGCCCGCGGTGATCCGGGCCGCCGAACCCACCGCCATTGCTGATTGTGGCTGCGGAAGCCGGGTGCTAGACTGCGCCCCATCAGCGATCCGTGGCCCTCTCAAATCACGGTTACACGGCATGCCAGCGCGGTTCGCACCGCGTGTGGACCGCTGCCGTGCGCCAGCCAGCGTGCTGCAGGCGACGAGCGTTACGCCGATAGAGGTGTCTCACAGTTGTCCATTCGAGCGCCAGGCTTCCTGCACGTGTACCGAACGGCCGGCAGTCTGGATTCCAGTGCTGATAAGGGCGGCCGATACCGACACAGGCAAGGATCGCGACACCGCTTACCGGATTGGAGTACCGAAATGCGTCGTAAGTTGACTGCGGCAGCTGTTGGCGGTGGTGGGTTGTTCATGAGCGTGGCCGGCCAGGCCATTTGGCGGCAGTCGCCCGATGAGATCTGGGCCGCGTGCGCCGTGGTGGGGGTGCTGTCGGCCTTGGCCATTGCCTGTGAGACCGGCGTATCGAAGTTCATCGCGAGGCTCGGCAGGGCGTAGCGCGATCGCCGGGTGCCTGCCATCCGCCTGTCGCTGGCGACGGCCGGTGCGGTCGTGAACCGCTTCGGCTGAAGCGGCACTCTTGGACCGATTATCACGAGCACACACCGTGGCGAGAACCAAGAATCCGACATCTCAGTTCGCCCGATTCATCGGGCCGGTGATTCAGGCGATTCGAGAGCTTGGTGGGTCGGGCCGGCCAGACGAAGTACGCAGCGTCGTCGCCCGCGCACTACGGATTTCCGACTCAGAGCAGTCAGAGCCGCTGCCCAGTGGCGTCCAGACGCGATTCGAGAACCAGGTGCACTGGGCTCGCTTCTACCTCGCAAAGGCCGGGTATATCGACTCGTCCCAGCGCGGGGTGTGGACGCTGACGGAAAAGGGCCGGGCCCTGGGGCCCGTCTCGCCTGAAGAGATCCAACAAATCGTCCGTGAAGTGTCGGCACAGAAGCCGCCTCCTGGCGCGGACTCGGCCGCCGCCGACGCAGACAAGACCGTCCCGGTTGTCGGAGACTACCGGGAGGAACTGGCCCAGACCCTTCACGGGCTACCTGCTGCTGGCTTCGAGCGGTTCTGCCAGCGGCTACTCCGGGAATCCGGCTTTCAGGAGGTCACCGTCACTGGTCGTTCGGGCGACGGCGGGATCGACGGCATCGGCATTCTGCAGGTGAACGCCCTCGTGAGTTTCAAGGTCCTCTTCCAGTGCAAGAAGTACGCTGGTTCCGTCACGCCAAGCCATGTTCGGGATTTTCGCGGTGCGATGACCGGGCGGGCGGACAAGGGAATCATCATCACGACTGGGTCATTCACGTCCGAGGCTCGAAAGGAGGCCGTGCGAGACGGCGCTCCGTCGATTGAGCTGGTCGATGGGGAGAAGCTTGCGGGGATGATGGAGCGCCTCGAGCTTGGTCTGCGACCCCGCCAGACATTCGAACTTGATGCGGCATTTTTCAGCGAGTTCCGGAAATGAGCGGTGGACCGAGAGGTGCAGCTGACCGCCGATCGGCGCATGCCTTCATGCCCGCCCTGAGAACTGCTGTTTCCGCGCAGGAGGCGCAGGGTATGGACATCGTGGTTCGACGTGCCGAAGCCGCGGACGCGCCGGCGGCCTGTGAAGCCACACGGCGTTCCATCGCTGAGCTCTGCGTCGACGACCACGGCGGTGATCCGACGACGATCGCGACGTGGCTGTCGAACAAGACCGTCCAGAACGTGGAGTCGTGGATTGCCTCGCCAGGCCTCATCGCGGTCGTTGCCGAGGCACCCGGGGCGATCGTCGGCTTCGCCTTGATGAACACGGGTGGAGGGCTGGCATTGCTCTACGTGTCTCCCGATGCCCGCTTTCAAGGCGCGAGCACGGCGCTGCTGGCGTTCCTGGAACACGAGGCGACGCGGTTGGGCCTGCACGAGGTCAGACTCGAGAGCACCGTGACCGCTCGCCAGTTCTACACAGCCAGGGGCTACTCCCCAAGCGGAGAGCCGTCCCTTGTATTCGGCCGCGTGACCTCGTATCCGATGTCGAAGCGGCTTACACCTGAGAGCGTCCGAACGAGGTAGCCGTCCCGGCGGTTCTTGGTGGAGCGTCGCGGCGAGGACGATCCGGGCGGATAGGCCGCCGCTCTTGCCAGCGGGCGATTGTCGCCAGCGTCTGGCCGCTCTCCTGGATGGCGGTGCGTGAGGAGTTGCCGCCAGCAGGGGGCTCCTGATCAGTGCAGGTTGGCTCCTTCGTTGTCAGGACGCCTACAGATGTGTAGACTGCTACACACGGAGGTGCACATGGCTACGAATCTTGCCCTCGATCCCGACCTGCTTGACCGTGCGCTTGCTGTGAGCGGGGAACGCACGAAGAAGGCAGCTGTCACCAAGGCCCTGCAGGAGTTCATCGCCCGTCGCCAGCAGAAGCGCGTCCTCGACTTGATGGGCAAGCTCGAGTGGGACCGGTCGTTCGACTACAAGGCTGAGCGTTCCCGGAAGTGACGCTGTTCGTCGACACCAGCGTCTGGTCACTGGCGCTCCGGCGAGATGCTGAAGCGAACGGCGCCGAAGTCCAGGCCCTGAAGGGAGCGCTCGCCGGCGACGCGGTCGTCGTGACCACGGGACTCGTGTTACAGGAATTGCTGCAGGGGTTCTCCGGGGCCAAGGCCAGCCAGCAGATTGTCGAGCGCTTCACGTCGCTGGCACTCGTTCAGCCTGATCGAGACGACCATGTCGCGGCGGCAGGTCTTCGGAACACCTGTCGTCGGGCCGGCGTGCAGCTCGGAACGGTCGACGCGCTCATCGCGCAGCTGTGTCTCAGGCACGAGATGACCTTGCTGAGCACGGACCAGGACTTCGTCCATGCGGCACGGCACTGCGCCCTCGAGGTGTGGTCGCCGAAAGGCGCGAAGCCGCGCCGGTAGCGGCAGCCCCCTCGACGGCTGGACGAACGCACCCACATGAAGGTCATCGCTGTCACCCTCCTGGCACTCCTCCTCTGGGTGGCGACCGTCGTCGCTGGAGCCCTGTTTGGGTGGTGGCACGGCCCGGTCGCACCCGCCGGCGACCTGCAGGCCTTCATGCGCGCGGCGGTTGCGCTCGTCGAAGAGTCCAACCGTGGCAACACCGCGCTCCTGCTGATCGAGGACGGGCAGATCGCCGCGGAGTACTACTCCACGGGCGCTGACCGGATCGAGCGCGACACGGTGTTCGCCACGGCGTCGATGAGCAAGTGGATCACGGCGCATGCGGTGATGGCGCTCGTGGAGCAGGGGAGGCTGGACCTCGACCGCCCGGTCGAGGACTACCTGACGCGCTGGCGGCTCCCGGCAAGCGGATTCGACCATCGCGGGGTGACCGCGCGTCGCCTGCTCAGCCACACCGCCGGGCTCACCGACGGGTTGGGCTTCGGTGACTACCGGCTCGATGAACCGGTGCCCACCCTGGAGCAGTCGCTGGCAGAGCCCAGGTCCTCGTCGGGACAGCCCGTGTCCATTGCGGTGGGACTCGACCCGGGGACTGAGTGGCAGTACTCCGGCGGTGGTTACCTGCTGCTCGAACTGCTGGTCGAGGAGGTGTCGGGGGAGAGGTTCGACGCGTTCGTCACGCGAACCATCCTCCAGCCGCTCGGCATGACACGGTCCGGGTACTCCGACCTGGGCGCGGTTGAACACTCCGCGAAGTCCTACGACCGGTCCGGCCGACCGGCCACCGTCTACCGCTATGCCTCCAAGGCGGCGACCGGGTTCAATACATCCGCGGGCGACATGGCCACGTTCGTGCTGGCGCAGCTGGCCGGGGACTCAGGGCCGTGGCTGAGCAGCGAGACACGTCTTGCCATGCGCCAGCCCGAAGCTCGCATACAGGGCTTTGCCATCTGGGGCCTCGGAACGATGCTGTACGCGCCCGCGTCGAACGGCGATGTCGTCTTCGGCCATGACGGCGCAAATGAACCGGCCCTGAACGCCGCCGTGCGGATCAACCCCGAGACGAAGGACGGCATCGTGGTACTCGTCACAGGCAGTCCGGCCCTGGCCACCACCATTGGTTCGCAGTGGGTGTTCTGGCAGGCTGGCGTGCCCGACTTCCTCAGCGTGCCCGAGGAGGTGCGGCGGGTGGTGCCGGCCCTGATCGGTGGGGCGGTGGTCATCCTGCTGCTGGCGATCGTGTGGCACAGGCGTGCGCGCAGACGGTCTGCGCACGCGGTGGCCTGACGGAGTCTGGCGATCAACCAGGTAGCCCTTGGGTAGGCGAGAGCGGCGGGTGCCACGAGGTTCCCAACCATGACCAGCAGCAACCAGTCACTCCGCACCAGAATCACGAGCGCCGTGTGTGTCGCGCTCGAACCGCTGCCGTCGGTCCTTGCGGCGTGGGAGGGCGGCAGCGCGGCATTTGGTGCAGTGGACGATTACTCGGACATCGACCTGAACGTGCTGGCGGACGACGATGTCCCGCTGGACGTGCTCTACGCGGTGGCGGAGGCGGCGCTCGGAGCTGTATCGCCCATCACGACGAGCCACGTCTCGCCTCCTGGTCGTTACTACAAGCTGAAGGAGAGCGACGACTTCCTGCTGGTGGATCTGATCATCCTCAGGGCTGGGGCCAGCGCCCAGGCACTGGAGGTTGAGCGGCACGGTGTGCCGCGTTGTCTGTTCGACAAGGGAGACTGGCTGCGTCCGAGGCCACTGGACGAAGACGCGTTGGCGGCGAGACGGGACGCGAGGCGCCGGGAGCTGGACGCCTGGTTCGTGGTGAGCCAGAGCTTCGTGCGGAAGGCGGTGTTGCGTGGCCAGGAAGTGGAGGCCCTCGCGAGCTTCTGGGGCTACACGCTGAAGCCGCTCGTCGAGCTGCTGCGCATGCAGTACTGCCCTGCACGCTGGGACTTCGGCATGCGCTACCTCGATCGCGACCTCCCGCCGGCCGCCTACAGCCAGCTGCGGGACCTGATGTTCGTGCGAGACCTCGCGGGGATTGAGGCGCACCTGCCCAGGGCCAGCGCGTGGGGTGCAGCGCTACTACGGGATCTGGACTTGCCTGTTCGGCAGCGGGACGCTGACTAGCGCTGAGGGAGGAGTGCCATGGCTACAGACGAACGGCGTTCGACCATCCGACAGCTCTGGCCGCTCCTGGCCGTCCAGGACATCGAGCGGTCCATTGGCTTCTACGAGGGGGTGCTCGGGTTCTCCGTCGTGGGGCGCGCGGACATCGACGGGCGAGTGTTCTGGTGTCGCCTCGAACGCGGCGGCGCATCGCTGATGCTGCAACAAGCCGACGACGAAGACGGCCCCGCGAACGGCCGGGGCCGGGGCGTGGCCTTGTACGTGGTCTGCGACGACGTGGAGCGGCTCCGCGCGGAGTTCACGAGTCGAGGCCTGCAGCTGCCACCCGTCTCCATTGCCGAGTACGGGATGACGCAGCTCTTCGTGCCCGAGCCGGACGGCTACTCGCTGTGCTTCGAGAGCCCGACCGAGGCGTCGTTCACGACCGGCGCGTTCATCGACGTCACGGGCGGGAAGTAGGGGCGATGTGCACCCCGCAGATGTGCCCACCTAGCGTCCAGCAGACAGCCGAACCAGTGCGACTCAGTGGAGATAGCAATCTCCCGGCAGGGTCGATCCTTACCGCGACAGGAGGTCGCGCAAGGCCCGCTCCTGCATCACGACGTGTGTGCCGCCGATCACGGCGAACACACGCTCGCCGGCACGCACCGTATCTGCAAGGGTCCGTATGATGACCCGGTCACGGAACTCGTTCTCGGCTTTGGCAAACGCGTTCATCCAGGTGGCTGGAGGCTCTGGAACCGGGTCGAACCACGCCGGGTCAGGACGCCGCCAGTCGGCATCGACTGGCACCAGCCGGGTTGCACGCGCCGCGAAGTCAGCGGCCGTCGTTGGCGCCCCCTCGAGGCCTGGAGTGCGCGACAGAATCGCCAACACACGGTCCACTTCCGCGTCGATGTCGGCAATACGGAACTGCTCGGCGCGGCGGCTATTCTCTGCCAGACCGCGGAGCACCAGCGCCACCTTGTACTGCTCGGGAGCGAAGTGCGGAGCCAGGGCGGCGACGACTTCAGCACGCGAGGGCTCGAAGGTCTGGACGGTCACGCCGTCGCGTCGGGCAAGCCACCGCACCAGCGCCGACTCGCCGTAGCGCCCAACTGTTTCCTCCAGCGTCTCCAGCACCGGCGGAGCTCCGCCCTCATTGAAGGCAGCAGTTGGCTGGAACTCGGTCCAGAGTCGCTGGATTTCCTCCACCTGAGGATTCGCGGGGTCGCTCGTATGCGCGACACCGTAGTAGAGCAGCGTCCCGGTTCTGCCTTGGAGTCGAAGCACCGTGGGGAAGCTATGAAGTGCGGCCCCGTACTCGCGGAACGACATCAGCCGGGCGTTCCGCGTCGCGCACGCCGCGCTCAGTACGGTTGAAGCGACGAGGAGCCAACAGGCCGCCTGCATCGCGGCCAGTGTAGCGTAGAGGGTGTGTCGCCCGGGTAGGGCAGTTCGAGCTGCGCCACCGCGTCCCACCGCATCGCGCACGACCTCTCCGTAGAGCGTTCAGAAGGACCGTTGTCACGGCACCGCAGGCGCCCGCAACGCCGGGACGGCTCAGCGCACGCCTGGCTATTGGGTTGCGAGGTCGGATACCGGGGCATATGCTCATCAGGCGCGGGAGACCGTGAGGCTGGGGAGAGCGCCTGCTGACGAGCCCACGTGCTACACGTACCAGGCCGGTGGCCGTGTCGTTCGGCACTCGGCCCGGGTGAGTCATCGCCATGAGCGCAAGATCTACCAAGACCGCATCGCAGCGACATAGCCGGTCCCGACGTGGGCGGGCCGATCTGGGCCGGCTCCGGAGCATGACGAAGCGTGAGATCCAGGCCACGTCGCCGCCGGAGCTCAGTGACCTGCCGGCGGACTTCTGGGCCATCGCCTCCGTTGTGGAGCCGGTCTCCAAACAGCCGATTTCGCTGTGAGTCGATAGCGACGTGCTGACGTGGTTCAAGGCTCAGGGGCCGCGCTACCAGTCCCGCATCATGCCGTGCTGCGCTCGTACATGGAGCAACGACGGCACGAGAAGAAGCGCCGGGCTGGCTGACGCGCGAACCCAGGCACAGATTTCGTGGCAACACGGTTGCCACCGACGCAGGAGCGAGGTGTCATGGCCACGCAGTACTTCACGGCGACGAGTCTCGACGGCTTCATTGCCACGGAGGACGACTCGCTCGACTGGCTGTTCCCCCTGGGCGACATCAACGACACGGGCTACCCGGACTTCATCGCCCGGGTGGGCGCACTGGCGATGGGCTCCGCGACCTACGAGTGGATGTTGCGTCACGGCGACACGATAGCCGCCCAGACCGGTTCGCCCTGGCCGTACACGCAGCCCACGTGGGTGTTTTCCACGCGGACGCTGCCCGCCATCGCGGGAGCCGCGGTGTCCTTCGTGAAGGGGAGCGTGGAGCCGGTCCACGCGGCCATGCGTGCGGCCGCCGGGGACAGGAACATCTGGATCGTCGGCGGGGGCGACCTGGCCGGGCAGTTCCACGATGCCGGACTCCTGGACGAGATGCTCGTGCAGGTGGGGTCGGTGACGCTGGGCTCCGGCAAGCCGCTCTTTCCCCGCCGGCTCACGCAGCCACCGCTGGTGCTCGTGTCCGTGCGGCAGGTGGGTGCCGGGTTCGCGGAACTCCGATATCAGATGCCGGCGCGGCCAGGAACCGATCCCGCTTGACGGCTCACGTGCCACGGGGGGACGCCTGACGGGGCGGGGGCAGGGCAAGGACCAGGCGGACGCGGGGAATCCCTGAGAGCCGTCCACGCGCGACCCGCTGCTGGCTGAGAAGGCCGGACGGGCCGGTGAACTGCGGACGCGTCTCAGGCGGCGCGCGTCACCGGCGTGTCCACACGCTGTACTGCCCAAGGGCGTTCTCGATGACGAGCCGGCGGTTGTCAATCGTGACGCGTGTGGGGATGGGCGTGTTGACGACCGCCTCAGGGTCGCTCGTGCGGATCACCAGGGTTGTCCAGTTGCCGGCGTCGGGCTGGAGGAAGCCGACGTAACGCAGGACCACGCCGCCCTGCGAGAAGTCGGTGACCGCCATCGTGAACTCGTACCCGCGCCCGCCGTCGAGTGGCGCCAGGCCCAGCTCGCCCGAGATCGGGTACTCGACGCCCTGCAGCCGGTAGCCGGCAAGGTCGTACATACCCGCGAGGTTCCGGGCGTCGCCCCCGCCGCCAGCCGCAATCCCCGGACGCGCGGGCCGCGCCGGCGCAGCCGGCG